>VGQR01000007.1 GCA_016882345.1 Cyanobacteria bacterium K_DeepCast_35m_m2_023 | reverse complement strand
CCGCGACTGGCGGCGGCAGCCGTTGCAGCACCCCAGCAACTGCTGTTGTCGGCCAACATCTCGGCCCAGCTGGTGGAAAATCCCCGCAAGGTCGAGGAACTGCTGCAACTGTTAGAGCAGCATCTTCACACCAGTCCGGTGCGGTTGCAGCTGGAATTGCTGGAAGAATCGCTCAATGAAAGCGACCCCGAAATCGACCGACTGCTCAACACGTTGGCGGCCATGGGTGTGCTGATCGCCATCGATGATTTCGGCACGGGATACTCCTCCCTGAGCCGGATTCACAACCTGGCCATCAACATCATCAAGGTTGACCGCAGTTTTGTCCGCCGCCTCAATGACCCGATCAAGCCCAGCAATGCCTTGCTGACCACGCTGATGGCCATTGGCGAGGACCTGCAGATCGACCTGACCGCCGAAGGAATCGAAACCGAAAGCCAATGGCACTGGCTGCGGGACCATGGCTGCAGCCATGGCCAGGGGTTCCTGTTCGGCAAACCCCTGGATCCGGACGCCGCCGTCGACTACCTGAAGGCCACGGTCACCAGTTGAGCCCGTGCAACTTGGGCAGGGGAGCGGTCTTGAAGGTTGTGGCGAACAGACGCGGAATGCGGCGACTGTTGTACACCCGGAATTCACGCACCACGCTGGCGCCTGGCTCTCGCACAGCTTGGTTGAGCACCACCGAACCATCGGGATCGGACACCGAACGATGGAACGTGCCCGGGGGAATCCGCAGGATGTCGCCACCCGTTTCCAGGCGAACAATGTGATAGGGATAATTCCAGCCGAAATTCACCAAATAGAACGTGCGGCCGCCATGCAAGGCCAGCAGGTTGTCTTCCTGGTGAGGATGCAAATAGAACTGCCAGGCGCCGGTCTTCTCTTCATCAGGAGGACTGATAGCAGGGCCGGCATGAATCACCAGGTCGCGGGCATTGGATTCGGCGACGGTGATGTCAAAAAAGCGAACCGCGGGTGTATCGCGAAACTTCTCATAGGGAATTAGCTCAAACATCGGAGCCCGACCAGCCGCTGTGGGCTCGGACGATCGGCTTTCGCGGGGCAGCAGATCCTGTTGCAGCGGTGTGGCAGACATGGCGGCGAGGGCAGGCCAGAACAGCGCTCCAGCCCATCAATTCTTGATCGCCCAGTGAACCGGCCCACCCAACCCAGCGGCCGTGTCGGGCGTTACGAAAAGCCGCTTTCCACAGGCCAGTTCAGCAACTGCATGCGCAGATCGGGCCGGAACCGGTCCCGATTCAGAACGGAATGGGCATTTCGGCGTCGGCCGGCGCCGGCGCACAACCGGCCACCCGCTGGTTCACCACTTCACCGATCACCACGATCGACGGAGACGCGAAGGCAGCCTGCTCGACCTGATCGGCCAGCTCAGCCACCACGCTGATCAGATGGCGCTGACCGCGCACCGTGCCCTGTTGCACCACCGCTGCCGGCGTTGTCGCCGCCAGCCCACCGGCCATCAGCTCTTCACAGATGCGGCGCAGGTTGTGCAGGCCCATGTAGATCACCAGCCCGTCGCTGGCCTGGGCCAGACCGCGCCAATCGACACCCGGTCGGCGCTTGTCGATCTCCTCATGGCCGGTGACAAACGTCACCGCACTGCCGGCGCGGCGATGGGTCACCGGGATGCCCGCATAGGCCGGCGCGGCGATGCCGGCGGTGACCCCGGGCACCACCTGCACCGGCACCCCGTGGGCCGCCAGGTGCGCGGCTTCTTCACCGCCACGGCCAAACAGAAACGGATCCCCTCCTTTGAGCCTCACGATCAGCTGGTGCCGTGCTGCCAGCTCCACCAGCACCGCGTTGGTGCTGGGCTGGGGCACCGAGTGATGGCCGCGGCGCTTGCCGACAAAGTGGCGCTCGCACGTCTCAGGCACCAGATCGAGCAGGGCCTTGGGCACCAGCGAGTCGTAAACGAGCGCATCGCACTGGCGCAACAGCCGATGGGCCTTGAGCGTGAGCAGCTCGGGATCACCCGGGCCGGCGCCCACCAAATACACGGTGCCCAAATCGGTCATGGCAGCGACGTTAAGGCGCGCAACAGCCCGCTCCGCAGCGCCGGCTGCTCCAGCAGGGGTGGCAGCACCACAAGGCTTGCCTCCGCGTTGGGGCGCTCAGCCACGGCGGCGGCCAGCGTCTCACTGAGGCGATTGGCGGCCAGGGTGTAGGGCTGCAACGGCAGCAACCCGGCAGCCGTCGGCCACTCCAGCCCCAGCAACGGCGGGGCGAAGGGCACGCTGAGGCCAGGCGCCTGCAGCAGCGTCGCCAGATGCTCCAGGTAGCGGGCAGCCAGTGATCCTTCCAGCGGGTGATGCAGCCAGCGCAGCGCCCCCCCGTGAGGTTCATCGGGCATGGGCCGGTTCAGATGCTGCACCAGCAACTGCTGCCAGACGGGCCAGGCCCCCAGAAAGGGCCACCGCTGCAGGCGCACTCCATGGCTCACGGCCGCTGTCTGCCAGGCGCGCGCCAACTGCGGCACGTCGCTGCGCACATGCCCCCCCGGCAGCAACAGCAAGGGCACCAGCGTGCACTGGCCGGCGCGGCGAGCCGCCTCCCAGAACGCCGCATCGGGCAGCGGTGCGTCCCCTGTGAGTGCCTGCAACAGCACCGGCGAGCCGCGCTGAGCGGCCAGCTCCAGGGCCAGCTGCTGCAGCACCTGGGGAATCACCCCCCCCTGGCGGCCATGCACGACCAGCACCAGCGGCGCGCAGCGCAGGCGCCGCTGCAGCCGCGCCCGCACCGCCGCATCCAGCGGCTCGACCAACAGCTGCCGCAGGTGCTGCTCGGCGCTGGGGATGCGCGCCAGCAGATCCACCGCCTTGGCCGCCAGTCCGCGATCCAGGTCGCGGGACAAGGTGGTCAGGGCGGCAACCAGTGACCTCTGGGGCCAGGCCGTTAGCCCCACGGCCACCGCTTCGAGAGCCTGGCGCCGCAGCTGCAACGGACCTGGCTCCAGCGCCAGCCGCAACAGCAGCTCAGCGTCAACCGCGCGGCGCTGCAGACCCAACAACGGCAGCAGCACGGCGGCCTGCGCGGGCTCCGCCGCGCCCTCAAGGCAGCCCCGCAACGCCTGGGCCAACCGGGGGTCGCGACAGTGGCCCGCCAGCTGCAGCCAGCCGACCTGCTGCTGCCACGGGGCCGATGCGGCCTGGCGCAGCAGCGGCTCCAGCCAGGCCACCACAAACGACGGTTGCGCCACCAGGGCCGGCCAGTCGGCCAGGGCCGCTGCCAGCAGAAGCTCGGGGTTCTGTCCCACGGGACCCGCCAGCAGGGTCTCCACTCCGGCACGGTCAAGCTGAACCACCAGGGCCGCCAGCAGGTCAGGAGCCGGCGCCAGGTCGCCGGCATGGAGCGCCGCCAGCAGGCCGTCGACTGGCCCCGGCCCACGCCGCAGCTGCTGCAACTGCTGCCAGCGCTGCTCGCTGCCAGGGTCGGCCAGCGGCTCTGTGAAGACTTGACGCGCGCCGGTCGACCCCTCCACGGCTGCTGCAACGGGTTGAACCACCCTGGCAGGCAGCGGTGGCTTGGCGGGTGCCTCAGTCGGGAGTATCAAGGATGGGAATGGCGCGATGAAGGTGGAGACCGTGACAATCACTGTGCAACCAGCCTTTGACGGCAGCTTTGCTGAATGCAAGGAGCAGCAGCTGGTGTTTTTGCTGGTGCGGCAACTGGCGGCAGCCCAGTTCGAGTTGGCCAATGGGGCGATGACGCAACGCCTCTGGGATGAGGTGAACGCCCTGGAGATCGACCCCAAGCGCATCACCCACTTGCTCTATGGCGGGCAGGACGTCAACGACCGCGAAGCACTGCGCCCGCTCGATGACGCCTGGCGCGCCCATCAGCCGCCGCGCGGTCAGCGCCGCTGGTTCACGCGACCGACGGCCGGCGCTGGGCGCCGAAGCGCTCGACCAGCAGGTCTTCGAGCACATCGGCCAGTTGGCTGAGGGGCACGCCCTTGTCGTGCAATTCCGCCAGACGGGGGTCCGCGCCCATGTCGCCCCCCACAAAGATCTTGGCGGCCTCGACCATCTGCCCGTCGTGGCGGGCCTTGGCGCCCATCAGGCCGATCTCGCCCATGTAGGGCTGACCACAGGCGTTGGGGCACCCGGTCCAGTGGGTGCGCACGGCATGCGGCAGTTCAAGACGACGTTCCAGCTCCTCGACCACGGACTGGGCCGTGGTCTTGGTGGGGATCAAGGCAAAGCTGCAGTACCGGTTGCCGGTGCAGCTGACGGCTTCAGCCATCAGCGCCCCCGGCGCAGGGCTGAAGCGCGCCAGCAGCGGCTCGGCCAGCAACGGCTCCAGACGTTCGCTCGGTACATCCACCAGCAGCACGTTCTGGGCTTCGGTGAAGCGCAGCTCACCCCTGCCATAGGCCCTGGCCAGCCGCGCCAGCTCGACCATGCCCTCTGCATCGAGGCGACCCATGGGCACGCTCAGGCCCACCCAGCAGAGGCCGTCCTGCTTCTGGGGATGCACCCCCAGGGCTGAGCGAGGCGCCCGGTTCACCAGATGGCTGCCGTCATGGGGCTGGGCCCGGGCGGCAGCACCCACCAGTGCGCGCCAGCTATCAAGCACCGCCTGGCGGTAGGGCTCCAGACCCAGCTCATCGACCAGGTACATCAAGCGGCTCTTGTTGCGGGCCTGGCGGTTGCCGTGCTGCTCAAAATGCCGCAGCAGCGCCAACGTGAAATCGGGCAGCTGGTCCCCCCGCAACCACAGGCCCAGAGGGATGGCCAGTTCGTTGCGCTGGGCCGAGAAGAAACCGCCCACCATCACGGTGAACCCCAGCTCGCCGCCCTGACTCGAAGGCAAGAACGCCAGGTCGTTGTGCAACAGAAAGCTGTCGGGGGCGCCGCCGACCGCCACGTTGAACTTGCGGGGCAGGTTGCGGGGGCCATCGGCTGCCAGCAGCCGCGCCTGGATTGCCTCCACCAACGGACGGGTGTCAACCAACTCCTCGGGGTCGATCCCGGCCAGGGGATTGCCGGTGATGTTGCGGGGGTTGTCATGGCCCGACTGGCGGCTGGTGAGTCCGACGCCCTCCATCGCCGTCAGCAGCGGTGCCATGTCGTCGAGCAGCAGACCGCGCAGCTGCAGGTTCTGCCGGGTGGTGATGTCGGCCGACCCCTCGTCACCGCAGCGGTCGATCGCGTCAGCGAGCAACTCCAGCTGGTCAGCGCGGATGACGCCATTGGGCAAGCGCAGCCTGACCATGAAGCGACCGGGCGTAACCGGCCGAAAGAAGATGCCCAACCACTTGAGCCGGATCGTCAGATCGGCCTCGTCGAGGGAGTCCCAGCCCTGCGCCGCAAGCGCGGCGAGCTCAGGTGCCAGCTCGAGACCGCAGCGGTCGGCCTTGGCCTGCTCGATCTTGCTGAGGGCGGCAGTTGCCATGACTCTCAGAGA
Source organism: Cyanobacteria bacterium K_DeepCast_35m_m2_023 (assembly GCA_016882345.1). The sequence goes on along the minus strand of VGQR01000007.1, from coordinate 11,283 downwards.
AGTCCAGCTACAGTGATGAACAGACAGGGCCCTGCAGTGTGATCGTCGTTACCGAATGACTGTTGGATCGGTCCAACAGGGATTGAACGTGCTCCAGAAGCCAAGGCATGACCATGCAACAGAATCGCAAAACGGCTTGATTTCGTCCTGATGGAGCCCCTCTCTGATCACAGCGCGGGATTCACGATTCAGGGCCGCGAACGCTTCAAGCGCTACCTCGGGATGGTCGGCAGCGGTGAACACACGAGCAGAGGTCTCAGCCGCGACCAAGCCGCCGATGCGCTCGAACTCATGCTCAGCGGAGAAGCCAGCTCCGCACAGATCGGTGCTTTTCTGATCGCCCACCGCATCCGCAGGCCTGAGCCCCAGGAGCTCACCGGAATGCTGGATGTGTATCGACGTCGTGGGCCGTCAGTGACCAGCACGCGGCCGGCCATCTGTTTTGGCATTCCCTACGACGGCCGCACCCGTACAGCGCCGATCTATCCGCTGACCGCCCTGGTGCTGGCCAGCGCTGGGGTTCCTGTGGTGCTGCATGGGGGCAGGCGCATGCCCGTGAAATACGGGGTCACCACGATGGAGCTGTTAGAAACCCTCGGCGTACCGCTGGAGGGACGCTCCTTGTCCTGGGTGCAGGAGGGATTGGATCGCTGGAACCTGGCCCTGCTGCATCAGCCGGACCATTTTCCCGAGGCCGAGGTGTTGGTTGCCATCCGCGATGACATTGGCAAACGCCCGCCGCTGGCCAGCCTTGAGCTGCTGTGGACTGCCCATCGCGGTCCGCATCTGCTGGTGAGCGGCTTTGTGCATCCACCAACCGAAGCCCGGGCCTGGGAAGCCCTGAAACTCGCTGACGAGCATCAGGTGCTCACCGTGAAGGGGCTCGAAGGCAGCACCGACCTGCCGATCAGCCGCGCCTGCGTGACAGGCCGACCAACCGCAAGCGGCGACGGACGAATGATCCTGCATCCGCGCGATCACGGGTGCTATGGCGCTGACCCGGCCTGGAGCGACCTGGAGACCTGGGCCAATACAGCCCTCGCCGCTCTGGGTGGGCAAGGCCCCCTGGCCTGCTCGTTGATCTGGAACGCGGGCTCCTACCTGTGGCAAGCCGGCCTGGCAGCCGATCAGCCAGCCGGTCTCGACCTCTGCCGCGAGCTGCTGAGCACTGGGTCCGCCTTGCAGCAACTCAGCACCATCAGGCGCCATTGCCAACCACAAGCGGACACCTGAACAGCACAGCCTGGACGCAAAGTGGTGATTGGTAGCAACCGCAACACGGCGTTGCAAAGGTACGTGGTCTCTTGGAGTCCGTTGGTCAGCCTGCGCGCCAACAGCAATTTTGCTCACATCAGTGGTCCGTTGTTGTGAACCACTGAAGATGCGTTGCCAGAGCGACGACGGTCGATGGCGCCTCGTTGTGCACTCCATTCATCCAGCCCGGTTCGCGGGTCCTTCACCATGTCTTTGATCACCAGACGCCAAGCACTGCTCTCAGGCCTAGCCGTCACCAGTGGAATGGTTGTACAGATCGGCGGCCTTGCCGCTCTGCTGAACGCCAGCCCTGCCCAGGCTGCCCCTGGCAAGCCTGAAACAACCAAGGTGGACCTGGGCTTCATTGCCCTGACCGATGCCGCCCCCTTGATTGTGGCGAAGGAAAAAGGCTTTTTCAACAAACAGGGAATGAGTGGCGTTGAACTCAAAAAGCAAACGTCCTGGGCCGTCACACGCGACAACCTGGAGCTGGGCGGGTCCCGCGGTGGGATCGATGGCGCCCACATTTTGTCGCCGATGCCATATCTGCTGACCACAGGTGCAATCAGCAAAAGCAAAAAGCCTGTACCAATGTACATTCTTGCCCGCCTGAATCTCAATGGACAGGCTATTTCCGCATCCAATGATTTTCTAAAGGACAAACTGACAATCTCATCGCCCAAAGTTGGCGCCGCGGTTGCCAGAAAAAATGCAACATCCGATAAGTTCAAAGCTGCCGTGACATTTCCCGGCGGCACCCATGACCTGTGGATGCGTTACTGGCTCGCCGCCAATGGCATCGATCCCAACAAGCAGGCTGACCTTGTGGTGATTCCACCCCCGCAAATGGTGGCGAACATGAAGTCGGGCACGATGGACATGTTCTGTGTTGGCGAACCCTGGAACGAACGACTGGTCAACAAAAAACTTGGCTACACCGTGTTGATCACCGGCCAACTGTGGAAAGACCATCCTGAGAAAGCGTTTTCCATGCGGGCAGACTGGGTCAACAAAAACCCCAATGCCACCCTGCGCCTTCTGATGGCTGTGCAACAGGCACAGAAATGGGCCGACAACCCCGCCAATACCGTTGAGCTCGCCAATATGCTGGCAAAGGACAAATACGTCAAAGCCAATGCCGATGATTTGCTGCCACGCCTGCGGGGAACCATCGACTTTGGCACCGGCCGTGTTGCCAACCTGAAGAATATCTCAATGAAGTTCTGGAGCGACAACGCCTCCTTCCCTTACAAGAGCCACGACACATGGTTTGTGACGGAGGACATTCGCTGGGGCTATCTACCGAAGACCACCAACATCAAAGCCCTGGTCAATAAAGTGAACCGCAGCGATCTCTGGCGTGCAGCCGCCAAAGCCAATGGCTATGGCAATGGGCCAGCGGGCGACTCACGTGGCGTCGAAGTGTTCTTCAACGGCGTCAAGTTCGATGCCAACAATCCTCAGGCTTATCTCAATAGCCAGAAGATCAAGTCACTGAAGTGAGCCCATGGTGCGGGACGTGGCTCCTGCCCCATGTGAAGCAATCAACAGCCAGCCAGCGATGCAGCCCTATCCAAAAGGGACCATCGCTGGCGTCCACCATTCCCTGCGCCGTCGCCCGCAACGTCTGATGACCAGCCTCTCCACCACGTCCCGCCAACAACGCCCAGCCTCTAACGGATGGCTGCGTTCACCTCTGGCAAACCAGATCAAGGCCCCTGTGGTTTGCGTCGGACTCACCCTGGCGATGTGGCAGTTGCTTGCGCAATTTAATAGCGATGGTTTTCCAGGCCCGATCAATGTGATCCAACAAACCTGGACTCCTTACATCACACAGCCCTTCTTTGATGACGGTGGCACCTCCAAAGGGCTTGGGCTGCAGCTGCTGATCTCCCTGCAGAGGGTTGCCGTGGGCTATTGCCTGGCCGCCGTCGTGGGCATCGCCGCGGGCATGGCCATCGGCTTGAACCGCTTTCTGAGGCGCGGCTTCGACCCGCTGATCCAGGTGCTGCGAACCGTGCCACCGCTGGCCTGGCTGCCGATCTCACTACTGCTGTTTCAACAGGCCGACACCGCAGCCATCTTCGTGATCTTCATCACAGCTGTGTGGCCGATCATCATCAACACCGCTGTCGGCATCAATGAGATCCCTGAGGATTACACCAACGTGGCCAGGGTTCTGCGACTGCGCAAACGCAACTATCTGGTCGACATCCTGATGCCTGCCACCGCGCCTTACGTGTTCACCGGACTCCGCATTGCCATTGGCCTGGCCTGGCTGGCAATTGTGGCAGCAGAAATGCTGAAGGCTGATGGCGGCATCGGCTTTTTCATCTGGGATGCCTACAACGCCGGCGGAGACAGCAGCACCAGCCAAATCATTCTCGCGATTGTAGTCATCGGGCTTGTTGGCCTTGGACTGGATCGCCTGGTGGGAGCCATGGGACAACTGGTTGCAAAAGGAGGTCGCTGATGAGCACCAACTTTCTCACCATTGACAACGTAAGCCGCCGCTTTGATCTGGCCAATGGTGGCAGCTATGTCGCACTCAAAGACATTCAACTGGACATCCAGGAAGGAGAATTTGTTTCGCTGATCGGCCATTCAGGCTGCGGCAAATCGACACTGCTCAACCTGTTGGCGGGCCTGGATCAGGCCAACAGCGGCGGCATCCTGATGCACGGCCGCCAGGTGACGGATCCAGGACCAGACCGCATGGTCGTGTTTCAGAACTATTCGCTGCTTCCCTGGAAAAGCGTTCGTCAGAACATCGCGCTCGCCGTTGACACGGTGATGACCCACGCCACATCGCAACAACGGCGTGAGCGCGTGCAGCACAACATCGAACAGGTTGGCCTTGCGCAAGCCGCCGACAAGCTGCCGGCCGAACTGTCGGGCGGCATGAAGCAGCGGGTCGCGATCGCCCGCGCCCTGGCGATCGAACCCCAGCTGTTGCTGCTCGATGAACCGTTTGGCGCCCTCGATGCCCTGACCCGCGGCAATCTGCAACAACAGCTGATGCAGATCTGCCAGCAGGCCGGTGTGACCACCGTCATGGTCACCCACGACGTGGACGAAGCCCTGCTGCTTTCGGATCGGGTGATCTGCCTGACCAACGGACCGGCGGCGGGCATCGGCCAGATCCTGCAGGTCAACCTGCCCCGTCCGCGTCAGCGGCTGGAGGTCATGGAGCATCCCGATTACTACCGGCTGCGCAGTGAACTGATCGGCTTTCTGCAACAGCAGCGGCGCCTCAAGCAACGCAAGCAAGCCATGGGTGCGGCGACTGTGAGCACCACCCCTGCGGCAGCGAGTCTGCTGCGGGTCGGCATTGTGCCCGGGCTCGATATCGCCCCCGTGGCCGTGGCCCAGGAGCTCGGTCTGTTCAAGGAGGCCAACCTCACTGTGGTTCCGGTCAGTTTCAACCGCTGGCAGCAACTGGAAGAGCAGCTGCGCACCGGCGAGATCGATCTGGCCATCACCTCGGCGACCACACCCCTGGCGTTGCAACTGGGCCTGAACGGACAGGCACCCTGGCCCGCGATCACACCGATGACAGTGACCCGCAACGGCAATGCCCTGTGCCTGGCTCAGCGGTTTCGCGACCTGGGTATCGACAGCCTGAACCAGCTGGCCGAGCGCCTGCATGGCCGCGAATGGCCCCTGCGCATCGCCATTGCCCAGCGCAGCGGCATGCAGGAGTTGCTCGTGCGCCACTGGCTCGCCAGCGGCGGCATCGACCCTCGCCGCGAGGTGGAATTTGTGGTGCTGTCGCCGATGGCGATGCAAGCCGCCCTGCTTGCCGGCGAAATCGATGGCTTCATCAGCGGTCGCTACCGCGTCGCCAAATCGGTGGAGGCCGGCCTGGCCTATGTGCTCGCCACCGATCTCGACGTCTGGAACGGCCATCCCGAAAAGGTGGTGACCTGCCATGAAGGGTGGGCCAACAGCCATGCCCCAGAACTGCGTGCGTTCTGCGCGGCCTTGATGCGGGCTGCACGCCGCTGCGATGACGGCGATTACCACAGCAGCCTGGTCGGTTTACTGAGCCAACCGGGTTGGTTGGGCGCCAGTTCGGCCCTGGCACTGGAGCGTCAGTTCAACCTTGGCACCGGCGAGGCCTCAAACACGCGCCTGCCCCTACCCCGCTACCACAGCTACCAAGCCCAACTCGCCAACCCGGCCGAAGGGGCCTGGATTCTCACCCAGTTCAGCCGTTGGGGGTGGACACCCCTGCCGAGCAACCGCATCGAACTGCTGAGCCAGGTCTACCGCGAAGACCTTTGCAATCAGGCCCTGGAAACCGCAGGCTTCACCGCATTGCGGCCCGAACGACGACCCTTCCCCCTGCAGGACGGGGTGTCCTTCGATCAGGACGACCCCATCACCTATCTGCAGCAGCTTCGCTTTTGCGAAGCCGTCGCCGTTCAACCCGTGACGCTGGCATCGGCAGATCAACGTCCTGCCGCCATCTATTGAGATGACTACCACGATGACGAGCACACCGCTGCCCAGCACGGGCACCCCCAACAGCGCAAGCTATCTGGAATTCCGCGATGTCGGCCAGGTATTCAACACCAAGCGCGGCCCTTTTGAAGCGCTGCGCGACATTAATCTGCAGATTAATCGCAGCGAATTTGTTTGCGTGATTGGCCACTCTGGCTGCGGCAAAAGCACATTGCTGAACATGGTCTCTGGCTTCCTGCAACCCAGCAGCGGCCAGGTCACCCTGCGGGATGCACCGATCGCACGGCCAGGCCCCGACCGGATGGTGGTGTTTCAAAACTATTCGCTGCTGCCCTGGAAAACGGTTGAACAGAACGTGGCCCTGGCGGTCAATGCGGCCAGGCCCGAACTCGACGCCGAAACCAGCCGCAACGTGATCGACCATCACCTGGCCATGGTGGGCCTGCTCGAGGCACGCCACAAGCGGCCACAGCAGATCTCGGGGGGGATGCGCCAGCGTGTGGCCATTGCCCGAGCCCTAGCGGTCCAGCCTGAAGTGCTGGTTCTTGATGAACCGTTTGGCGCCCTTGATGCGATCACCAAGGAAGAGCTGCAAGAAGAACTACTAGCGATCTGGCGAGAACACAAACCAACCGTGTTGATGATCACCCATGACATCGACGAGGCCCTATTTCTTGCCGATCGCATCGTGATGATGACCAACGGGCCTGCGGCCACGATCGGTGAAATTGTCGACGTGCCGTTTGAGCGTCCGCGCAGCTATGAGCACATCCAAAACGATCCCCGCTATGGGGAACTGCGCAATCACGCTCTCGACTTCCTCTACCGCCGTTACGCCCATGACGAGGAGTGAACCCATGGCCCCGGCATACGAGCCAACAGCCACAGATCCCTATCTCACCATCAAACTGGGCCACACACTGCTGCTGGATGAGCAGGTACTCAGCCAGAACAATCGCCTCACCATCAGCAGTGGTCTCGTCAGGGTCGGCTTGTCATCGGGTGATGAGGAAACCCTTCCGGTCAAACCAATCACATTGGGCTTTCTGCAGACAGGAGACCACCTCCAGCTCGACCTGCTGCGGCACTCCAGACTGCACATCCAGGCCCTGACCACATCCCAGCTCAACCCCGATCCCAACCCATTGCCCCAGCCGGGTTCCACCTCCCTGCATGACTGGACCGTGGCCCTGCTTGCCATTCGGCACCTCAACGAGGCGGAACAGCGCATCGCCGCCCTGTTGCAACTGCTGGTGCATCGACTCGGCTACCGCCGTGGCAATTGGTATGAAATCCCCATGCGGCTCACCCACGCCGACCTGGCCGGGTTGAGCGGACACACGCGCGTCACCGTCACGCGCCAGCTGAACCGTTGGCAACGCGAAGGACTGATCCAAAAGGTTCCCGGGTCGCCCTGTCTGCTGCGCATCGCGCCAGAACTTGTGGATGCACCCGAGTTCTGAGTCCTCGACCAAGGGAAATCAGCACTGGATCATGGCGCGATCACAGCAGCGATCCGCACTGCCGCCGCCTTGAGCTCGGGCTGTTTGGAGTGATCACAGGCCTCCTCGTGCATCAACCGGTTGGCCTCACACGCATTGGGCTGGCTGGCGCCCCAGTGCATCGGTAGAAACACCGTGCCAGGCCGGATCTGCGCGCTCACCTGAACCCGCGCCTGCAGACTGCCCCGCCGCGAAGTCAGCTGCGCGACATCACCCTCGTGCAGCCCGTAGCGATCGGCATCGTCGGGGTTGATCTCAAGCAGGGGCTCAGGATGCTGCTTCACAACCCGAGCCACATGGGCCGTGCGGGTCATGGTGTGCCAGTGGCCCAGGTAGCGGCCGACGGTGAGCACCAGCGGATAGGTCTCACAGGGCGGCTCGGCCAGCCCCAGGGGCGGCTCGGCCAACAGCTGGGCTCGGCCGCTGGGGGTCGGAAAGCGCTGCCCCGTGGGTTCTGCAGCGATGTAAAGGCGCGCCTGTCCCGCCCCCGGCGCCGTGCCCGCCGCAAACGGCCACTGCTGCGGCCCGTGCTGCGCCAGCAGGCCATGGCTCAGGCCGCTGAGATCACACAACCGTCCGGCCGTGATCGCCGTGAATTCGGCAAACACCTCGGCTGATGAGCCGTAGTTGAACTGCTCGACGAAGCCAAGTCGCCGCCCGAGCTCGGCAAACACCGCCCAATCGGGCCTGGCCTCGCCCGGCGGGTGGCGGAAGGCTGGGCAAAGCGTGACACGGCGCTCGGAGTTGGTCATCACGCCGCTCTTCTCGCTCCACTGGGCAGCCGGCAACAGCAAATGGGCCACCGCCGCGGTCTCGGTGCCGGCATAGGCCTCGCTCAGCACCACCAGAGGACAGCGCGCCACGGCCGCCCTGACCCGATCGAGCGACGGCATGCTCACAAGCGGATTGGTGGCCGCCACCCACCACAGGCCCAGCTCACCGCGCTCCATCGCCTCGATCTGCTGCCAGACCGCCAGGCCTGGCTCTGCTGCGATCGACCCTGGCGCAAAGCCCCAGTGCTGCTCGAGCTCGGCGCGGTGGTGTGGGTTGGCCACGCTGCGGTACCCCGGCAGCAACTGGGCCAAGCCGCCCACCTCGCGACCACCCATGGCGTTGGGCTGGCCAGTGAGCGAAAACGGACCGGCACCAGGACGGCCAATCTGACCACTCACCAGGTGCAGGTTGATGATGCCGGACACGGTGGCCGTGCCCTCACGGCTTTGGTTCACCCCCATCGACCACAAACTCAGCACCCCGGCGGCCTGGGCCCACCACCGCGCCAACTGGCCCAGATCGGCTTCGGCAATGCCGCACAGCTCGCTGACCCGCTGCGGGGTCCATTGACGCCACAACGCCTCGAGCGCCTCGAACCCCTCGGTGTGGGCAGCAATGAACGACCGGTCGAGGGCCTGCTGCTCGAGCAGCAGGTGCCCCACCCCACACAGCAGCGCCAGATCGGTGCCGGGCCTGATCGCCAGGTGCAAGTCCGCCGCAGCGGCGGTCGCGGTGTGGCGCGGATCCACCACCACCAGACGCAGGGCGTCCGCGACCTTGCGCTTGCGCTTGAGCAAGCGCTGAAACAACACCGGATGGCACTCGGCGGTGTTGGTGCCGATCATCAGCACCAACTCGGCCAGATCGAGGTCGTCGTAACAGCAGGGGGGACCATCGGAGCCGAGGCTGCGGCTGTAGCCCGCCACCGCCGAGCTCATGCACAGGCGCGAATTGGCATCGAAGTTGTTGCTTCCCAGCGCCCCCTTGAGCAGCTTGTTGGCGACGTAATAGTCCTCGCTGAGGAATTGGCCGGAGCCGTAGATCGCCAGTCCGGCCGGCCCCTGTTGGGCCAGGGTGGCCTGGATCCGTTCCAGCAGCAGGCCAAAGGCCCGCTCCCAGCTGATCGACTGGAAGGGCTGGTCCAAGCTCGCGCGCCACTGCGGCGTTGTCAGCCGGTTGTGGTGCAGGGTTTCTCCCACCGTGGCGCCCTTGATGCACACCTGACCCAACGAGGACGGGTGATGACGATCGCCGCGGGTCCCCCACGACGGGTCAACAGCGTCGGGATCAGGCGGCTTCAGCTCCAGGCCGCAGCCCACGCCGCAGTAGGGGCACTGAGCCCGCGCCGCAGGTGCTGGGGTGACATCGCCCAAGGCCAAGGCTCCAATCACCAAGTCTTGTACGGCAGGAACTTGCCGTTCATCATCACCACCACACGATCCCCCTTGGGATCGGCCTGCTTGTCAACGGTCAACGTGAAATCGATCGCCGACATGATGCCGTCTCCAAAACGCTCCTGGATCACATCCTTGAGCGGCAGCCCATACACCTGCAGGATTTCATAGAAGCGATAGAGCAGGGGATCGGTGGGAATCACCGGATCAAGAGCCCCTTTGACCGGATAGGTGGTGAGCTGCAGCGTCAGGGCTTCGGCCTCAGGTGCGTGCGTCAGAGCCAGGGCATCCAGCAGCAGTTGAGCCTGCGCCGCGCTGGCGGTGGCCTGGCCGTAGATCAGGCTCGCCAACCACACCTCATCAACACCAAGGCGGCTGCCGAGATCGGCAAAGCTGAGGCCGACGCGCCGCTTGGCCGCCAGCAGCGTGGCCGTGTGGGATGAAGCAGCCATGCCGCCACCAGTCCGAGGGGATATGGAGCGGACCCTATGGAGCGGTGGTCACCCAACTGGCAACGGTTGCTACCAATTTGGAGTTCCTGCAACACCCGTGGTGGCCTCGCTACACAATCAGCGGAGCGTGACCTGCCGCCACAAGCTCGTCGGGGGTGTTGATGTTGCGCATCGCCTGCTGAGCCAACGGCACAGGCTGACTGGGCTGGGCAAACAACCAACGCTGCCAGCGCCGCTCGCCATCAGCAATGGCCGCGGCCAGGGTTTGACGCCACGATTCGGCTGCGGGCAGCAGGGCCAACAGCGGTTGCAGCCGCTCACCATCGTGGGCCACATGGATCAACTCGGGCTGCTGTGCCGCTGCTGCAACCAACGTCTCCAACGACGCGCGGTTCAAACCAGGCATGTCAACCGGACAGATCAACAGACGGCAGCTTGGATAGCGAGCAGCCAACCGCGACAGCGCCAACAACGGCCCCTCCCAGGGGGGCGGCTCGGCGATCGCCTCCACCATCAGACCCTGACACAGGCCGAATGCCTCCGCCAGCTCGCCGTGAGACCGATGACGGCTCAGCACCGTGATCGGCGCCTGCAGTGCAGCCAGCTGCCGCAGGGTGTGTTCGAGCCAGGTGCCCCCAGCGGGATGGGGCAGCAGCGCCTTGTCACGGCCCATGCGCCGGCTGGCGCCGCCACTCAGCAGGCAACAGCGCAGCCCAGAGAGCCCCACGCCGCCTAACCGCGCACCAAAACCGGCACCCGCTTGAACGCGGGTGTGCCGCTGACAGGATCCACCTGGGCCCGCATCAACACGTTGGCCTCGGGATAGAACATCAACGCCGCACCCGCGCGGATTGCCCCGGGGATCACCTCGATCCCGTCGAGACGTCCCGCCTCACCCTGCACCGTGACCCGCTGATGGGCCACGAGACCGCTGGCGGCCAGATCGTCAGGGCTCATCAGGATCGTGTCGCGATGAGGCATGCCGCGGTAGGCATCGCCCGGCTTGTAGACGACGGTGTTGTGCTGTCCATAGCTGCGGGCGGTGATCAGGCTGAGCACCAGACCCCGCTCGCCGGCGCCCAAGCCACCAAAATGACCAGCATCTGGCAATGTCAACTCGGGCAGCGGGGTCTGCACCAGTTGGGCGCGACCGCTCGGGGTGGCAAAACGGGGCTCGTGGACGATGCGCCCCTCCACTTCAAACTCGCGCCGGCTGCTGTCGATGCCGACCATCGGGCCGTAGCCGGGCACCGTCTGGGCAATCAGCTCGCGCACATAGACGGGATCCTGCAGCCGCCGCCAGTCGATCGGCACGCTACCCAACACCCGGTGGGCCAGCTCGGCCAGAAAGCTGACCTCGCTGATCAATTGGCCGCTGCGCAGATGGGTGCGACCAGGCTCGTTGAGCCGCACCCAGTTGTTGCCCGACTCGACCGTGGT
>VGQR01000006.1 GCA_016882345.1 Cyanobacteria bacterium K_DeepCast_35m_m2_023 | reverse complement strand
GCTGTGGCTCTTGGCGGCGACCCCGAGTTTTTCGGCAGCGTCGAGCACGTCCTTGTTGTCCAGGCCCAAGTCCCGGGACAACTCATAAATTCTCACTTTGCCGCTGCTGGTCATTCAGGTCTCCGATGGGCGGGGCCTGGGGCTCGCAAGGGGGCCCTCGGGCTTACCGGGCCGCGCACACTCTGCGGCCACTCTTCATCTTGCCTCAGAGCAGGCATCCCCGTTGCCGTGCAGCCTGGTTTCCAGGCAGTTGAGGATGGAATCCGCAACTTGACAGCGCAGAGCACGCTGCAGCCGCTTGCGGCGCTTGGCGTCGTCCAGGCAAGTGGTTGAGGGGCAGAGGTAGGCCGAACGGCCCTCGCCCCTGTCGAGCTGGACCCCACCGCCGTTGGCGAGGCGAATGACACGCCAAAGCTCGTTGCGGTCCAGCAGTTGCCGGCACGACACGCACCGTCGCAGTACGGGGCGGGCGCTCACCGGGTCCCGTCCTCGCTGCTGGTGTCCTCGTCGGCCGCCGGCACGGTCTCGTCGCTGGACTCGTCGCCTGCCTCGGCGGCGGTTGCGGCGCCCTCGTCTTCGTTGGACATCTCATCGCCGTACTCCTCGTCATCTTCGGGGAGGGGGTACAGCTCGCGCAGCCTGGCGTCCTCTTCGGCTCGGGCCGCTTGTTCGGCAGCCAGACGGGCTTCGGCCTCGGCCTGCAGTGCCTCTTCCTCCTGGCGCTGGGCGATCAGCTCCGCCACCACGGAGTCTTCGGATTGCTGGTCGTAGTCGCTGGCGTTCTTGATGTCGATCTTCCAGCCGGTCAGCCGGGCCGCCAGACGCACGTTCTGACCCTCGCGCCCGATGGCCAGGCTGAGCTGATCCGGCGGAACCAGCACGTGCGCGTGCTGCCCTTCGGGGTCGACCAGGCGCACCATTTCGACTCGGGCTGGGCTCAGCGAGTTGGCGATGTACTGACCGGGGTCCTGGGACCACCGGATCACGTCGATCTTTTCGCCACGCAGTTCGTTGACGACCTGTTGGATGCGCGAGCCGCGGGCGCCGATGCAGGCCCCCACTGGATCCACTTCGCGTTCGACGCTGTCGACCGCCACCTTGGTGCGCGGACCCACCGAGCGGCTGGGTGGATTGGCTTCGCGCGCTACGGCAACAATGCGGACCGAACCTTCCTGAATTTCGGGAACTTCGTTCTCGAACAGGTAAACCACCAGGCCGGCATTGGCGCGGCTCACGAACAACTGGGGACCCCGGCGAGGAACTTCGCTGACCTCCTTGAGAAACACCTTGAAGGTGGCGTTGGCGCGGTAGTTGTCATTTGGCAACTGATCGCGGCGGGGCAGTTCGGCCTCGACCTCAGGGCGGCCAAGGCCGCTGCTGACCGCCATGATCACGCTCTGACGCTCAAAGCGGATCACCCTGGCCGTGAGAACGGGGTCTTCCAGATCCGCAAACTCTTCCTGGATCATGCGGCGCTGTTGATCGCGCAGCTTCTGCGCCAGCACCTGCTTGGTTGTCGCAGCGGCCATGCGGCCGAAGTCATCCTTTTCAGGGGTGACATCCAGCACCACGGTGTCGCCGATCTGGGCGTCTTCAGCGACCTGACGCACTTCGTCGATGGCGATCTGGTGATCGTCGCTCTCGACCTCTTCAACGATGATCTTGCTGGCCAGGACGCGATAGCCCTCTTCTTCAAGATCCAGACCGACATCAAAGTTGGAAAAATAGTCTTCTTCGAACGGGTCTTCGCTGATTCCTAGGTACAAGGTGCGGCGATAACGCTCATAACCCTTGAGCAGGGCCTCCCGGAGTGCTGCTTCAACAACTGTCGGCGGAAGTTTTTTCTCTTCGCTGATGTCTTCGATTAGGTTGTTGAGACCGGGGAGTAGGACCAGAGCCATGGCAGGGGTGATTCAGTTTTGTGGTGATTCAGTTGTCTGACTTGGGTGTGATCAGGCTGACGCTGATCACGGTGCTGCGCATGATGTGTTTGCTGCGTCCGCGCATGTTGAGTTGTACGGCGTCGTCGTCCCGCCCCAGCAGAAGCCCTTCGCTTCGCTGCTCAGCCCCCTTGGGATCGCGATGCATGACGGCGACCGGGAATCCACGAAAGCTGCGGAAGTCACGATCGCTGTGCAGCTCTTCGCCAATTCCAGGGCTGCTGATCTCCAAAACATACGCGCTCGGCACCACTTCGGCGGCTTCCAGTGCATCCCCAAGGGGAGCACTAAGGCTGGCGCACTCATCGAGACTGATGTCAGCCCCATCGGAGCGCTGCACGAGCACTTGCAGGGTGAGGGGGATGCGATGGCTTTGCAGCTGCACCCCTTGAAGGCTGAACCCGAGCGGCGCCAGGACCGATCGCAGCAAGGGCTCCAGTTCAGCGTTCACTGGCTGGCTCATGGGGTCGGACCGGCATCGGCTCCGGGGATGGGCAGGTTGATCAGGGGTGCTTCGTCAAAGGCATCCCCCGGCTGTATGGCTCCGCGCAACGCGGGGTCCTGGTTGAGACACTGCAGCTTTTGCTCATCACTGTTCAGAAATTGACACACCCGCGCCCAGAGCTTGGAGCGGGTTCCTGGTCCGCCACGGCTGAAATGCACCAGGTCATTGCCACCCACCATGCCCTGGATCTTGACCTGGCAGAGGCTGCAGCGCTGACGGCTGCCGGGAGGGATGCTGGCCATGGCCCACAAGCGAAACACTGCAACTTAAGTGGATGCGGCTGCTCCATCTCAGCGACCCCCATCTGCTGGCGGATCCAGCGGCGTTCTGTCGAGGTCGCCCCGCGCTGAGACAGCTCAGCAATGGGTTGCGGCTGACGCTGCAGCGGTACGTTGACAAAGGCGGCATCGACTGGCTGTTGCTCAGCGGCGATCTGTGCCATGACGAAAGCTGGCTGGGTTACAGCCAGCTCAGGGATCTGCTGCAGTCCCTGGCTATCGCTGCGGTGGTGCTGCCTGGCAACCATGACCAGCCGACCCTGCTGCGGGCGGCGCTTGCCCGCACTGCCATCGTGGCGCCGGCGCTGGTGGCGGCCGGTCCAGTCGATCTGCTGTTGCTCGACAGCCATTGTCCAGGCCTTGATGCGGGCTACTTGGGGGGTCGACAGCTGGCCTGGCTGGCGCAGCTGCTGCGTCGTCGCCCGTCACGGCCGCTGCTGCTGGCTCTGCATCACCCGCCTGTGCCGATCGGGGACTCTGGATTCGATGCCATCGGCCTGATCGATGCCGAACCGCTGTTGGCATTGCTGCGGCCCCTCCCCGACCTGCAAGCGGTGTTGTTCGGCCACATCCACCAGCACTGGCAGGGGCTATTGCCGGGTCGTTCTCCATCGTTGGGCCCGGTTCCCCTGTTGGGATGTCCATCGACCCTTTGCGGCTTTGGACCTGTGCAACGCTGCCCACTGGGTCGTTCGCAGGATCCGGGAGGTCGCCTGATCGACTGCGGGGCCGCCGGTCTGCGCCAGCAGCGGTTGCTGCGCTGGCTGCCGGCCACGGTGCCTAGCCTGGACCCCTCTCCTGACTCCCTTGTGGTGCAGGACCTGTGATTTCGTGGTGATGCGTCGCTGGCACTCAGTGTTGATGGCGGTTGTGCTGGCCCTGGCGCTGCTGTCGGGCGTTCGGTCCGTCGCGGCGGCCGAATCCGGGGCCCATAGCTTTGTGGCCGATGCCGCCCGCGCCGTCGCCCCTGCCGTCGTGCGGATCGACACCGAACGCTCGGTGGCGCGACAACCGTTTGATCCGGCCTTGCTGGATCCGATGTTGCGCGACCTGTTCGGCGATCCCTCAGGATCCCTGCGCGAACGGGGTCAGGGTTCGGGCGTCATCTTTGATGCAGGGAAGGGTCTGATCCTGACCAATGCCCACGTGGTCGATCAGGTTGATCGTGTCGAAGTCACCCTGGCCGATGGTCGTCAGCTCGATGGCCAGGTGGTGGGCAGCGATGCGGTCACCGACCTTGCGGTGGTGCGCATTGCCGGCGGTCATGGTCTCCGGGCTGCAGCCCTCGGAGATTCGGAAGCCCTGGAGGTCGGAGATTGGGCCATTGCCCTGGGCAGTCCCTATGGCCTCGAGCGCACCGTCACCTTGGGCATCATCAGCAGCCTTCACCGCGACATCAATACGCTGGGCTTCTCGGACAAGCGGCTCGATCTGATCCAGACCGATGCCGCGATCAACCCGGGCAACTCCGGTGGCCCGTTGATCAACGCCGCCGGTGAGGTGGTGGGGATCAATACCCTGGTCCGCTCTGGTCCTGGCGCCGGACTCGGCTTTGCAATCCCGGTCAACCTGGCCCGCGGTGTGGCTGATCAGCTCAGCCGCGGTTCTGCCGTCGTGCACCCGTACCTTGGCCTGCAGCTCGTCCCGCTGACCGCCCGCCGAGCCCGCGACAACAACAGGGATCCCGATGCACTGTTGCAACTGCCCGAGCGGGATGGGGCTCTGGTTCAGCGGGTGATCGAGAACAGCCCCGCCGAAAAGGCCGGCCTGCGTCGTGGCGACCTGGTGGTGTCGATCGGTGATCAACCGGTGGCCCAACCGCGTGATTTGTTGCAGCAGGTCGAGCGCGCGGCCGTTGATGAACCGCTCGATCTCACGGTCATTCGCGGCCAGCGCGAACTGCATCTATCGATCAGCCCCGCGGCATTGCCCCAGCCTGGGTAGCGGCCGTTGGCAAGGCTTGCTACGGTCGCAAACCCGAATCAAGCGCGATGGCCGATCTCCAGGACCAGATGAAGCAGGCGGTCGCTCAGGCCGCGACCGAGCAGATCCAGAGCGGCATGGTCGTGGGCCTGGGATCCGGATCCACGGCAGCCTTGATGATCCAGGCCCTGGGCGCCAAATTGCAGCGGGGCCAATTTACCGACATCGTCGGGGTCACCACCTCGTTCCAGGGTGAAGTGCTCGCAGCTGAACTGGGCATCCCTCTGCAAAGCCTCAACGCTGTGGACCGCATCGATCTGGCGATCGATGGGGCTGATGAGGTCGACCCCTCGTTTCAGTTGATTAAAGGGGGCGGCGCTTGCCATGTGCAAGAGAAACTGGTCGCTGTCCGTGCCAAGCGTTTCGTCGTGGTGGTGGATTCCACCAAGCTGGTCGAGACGCTCAATCTTGGCTTTCTGCTGCCGGTGGAGGTGCTTCCCGGGGCCTGGCGTCAGGTCAAGGGCCAGCTCAGCGAGATGGGCGGTGATGCCCAGTTGCGCATGGCGGTCAAGAAGGCGGGGCCGGTGGTCACCGATCAGGGCAATTTGGTGCTCGATGTGAGGTTTGCCGGTGGGATCGGACATCCCGCCGCTCTTGAGAAGGACATCAACAACCTGCCCGGCGTGCTCGAAAACGGTCTGTTCGTGAATCTCACCGATCAGGTGCTGGTCGGTGAGATCACCGGTGGCGTGGCTGGTGTGCGCGATCTGGTCAAGCGCTGATCAGCTGTGCCGGGCGTCGTGAAGGTCAGCTCAGCCGCCTGCGCACCGATTCGGCGTGGCTGTGCAGGCCTTCGCTTTCGGCCAGCGTGACCACGGCTGGCCCCGTGGCTGCCAGGGCTTCGCGATTGAACCGAATCAGGCTGGTGTGCCTGAGGAAGGTCTCGACGCTCAGTGCACCGGCAAAGCGAGCCGTGCCACTGGTGGGCAGGGTGTGATTCGGGCCGGCGAGGTAATCGCCGACCGCCTCGGGGGTGTGGGGTCCCATGAAGATGGCGCCGGCGTGCTGGATCTGATCGGCCAGCGGCTCGGGATCGTCGACGATCAGTTCCAGATGTTCTGGAGCAAAGCGATCGCTGAGGGATGCCGCCTCCTGCAGGTCACGGCAGATGACGATCAGACCCCAATCGGTAATGGCCTGACGGGTGATCTCAGCGCGCGGATGGCCAGCCAGTTGCCGTTCGATCTCAAGCGGTACAGCCGCTGCCAAGGCGCTGCTGGTGGTCAGCAGAATGGCTGCTGCCAGGGGGTCGTGTTCGGCTTGGGCCAGCAGGTCCGCGGCCACCAGGTCGGCGCGAGCGCTGTCGTCGGCAATCACCAGGACTTCGCTGGGCCCTGCCAGCGAATCGATGGACACCCGTCCATAGACCGCTTTCTTCGCCAGGGTCACATACAGATTCCCTGGACCGCTGATCACATCCACCTGGGGAATCGTTTCGGTGCCATAAGCCAGGGCACCGATCGCCTGGGCGCCACCCACCCGATAGAGCTCGTCGATGCCGGCGAGGTAGGCAGCAGCCATCACCGTGGTGTTTGGTTCACCCTGGGGCCCTGGAGGCGTGACCATGACCAGACGTTTGACCCCGGCCACCTGCGCCGGCACCGCATTCATCAGCACGGTGCTGGGGTAGGCAGCCCTCCCTCCCGGAACGTAGAGGCCCGCTGTCTCGACGGGCCGCCAGCGGCGACCCAGCAGCTCGCCATGGGGCCCGTTGTGGCGTAGGTCAACCGGCAGTTGGCGCTGATGGAAGTCGAGAATCCTCTGGTGGGCCAGTTGGAGCGCCTGGCGCAGGTCGGCATCGCTGGCCTCCCAGGCAGCGGCGAGACGTTCTTTCGGAATGCGCAGCGGTTCGGGCCTAACCCCGTCAAAGCGCTCGCTCAGCTCCAGCAAAGCCTGATCGCCGTTCTGGGCCACCTGCTCAAGAATTGCGTCGACCCGCCGAGCGGCTTCGGCCATTTGGTGACCACTGGTGCGCGAGGCGATGGCCTGCAGCCGCTGGGCGGCTTGAACGCCATCGCTCAGGCAGGTGATCGTTGCAGCGCTGGGGGAAACGACCATCGAGCGGGCGACGGGGGCGGTGCCTCACGCTAGGGCGGCACGCTGCCGGCCAGGTCAGCCGGGGGGTAGAGTCTTTGTTTGCCCTGCAATGCGTCTAGTCGCCTGTGGCCAATAACAAGTCCTCGAAAAAGCGCATCGAGATCGCCGAGCGCAACCGTCTGCGGAACCGCAGCTACAAATCGGCACTGCGCACGCTGATGAAGCGCTGTTTCACGGCCTGCTCGGCCTACAGCCAGCAGCCCGGTGCCGACGCCAAGGAGGCCGTGCAAAAGACCATGAGTGCGGCATTCAGCAAGATCGACAAGGCGGTCAAAGTCGGGGTGCTGCACCGCAACACCGGTGCCAACCAAAAATCGCGGCTCAGCGCTGCAGTCAAGAACGCTGTTGAGCCCGCAACCGCTGCCGCCAAGGCTTGATCGCTGACGCCAGTATGGCGCTAAACCCTGCCTGCAGGTGATCGATGGCGCCAGCTTCCGTCCCCCCTCTGATCGATTCTCACTGCCACATCGTGTTCCGCAATTTCGATGCGGACCTCGATGCGGTGGTCGAACGTTGGCGTCAGGCCGGTGTGGTCGCACTAGTTCATGCCTGTGTCGAGCCATCCGAGATTCCGGCAATCCGGTCTCTCGCCGATCGTTTTGACGAACTGCGTTATTCGGTCGGGGTTCATCCCCTCGACACCCAACACTGGCGACCCGATACCCAGGCGCTGCTGCGAGAGTCAGCCACCGCTGACCCCCGGGTCGTGGCGATCGGCGAGCTGGGGCTTGACCTGTTTCGCGACAACAATCTTGACGAGCAGCTGGCCGTGCTTGAGCCACAGCTCGACTTGGCTTGCGAGCTCGATTTGCCGGTGATCGTCCACTGCCGTGATGCGGCAGCGCCGATGCTGCAGCTGCTGCGCCAACGGGCCGAGCGTGGGCTCTGCCCCCGCGGGGTGATGCACTGCTGGGGAGGAACGCCTGTGGAGATGGCAGCCTTTCTGGAGCTGGGCTTCTACATCAGTTTCAGCGGTGTGGTCACCTTCCCGAAAGCTGAGGACACTCACGCCTGTGTGCGTCAGGTGCCGGCTGATCGCTACCTGGTTGAGACCGACTGCCCGTTTCTCGCCCCGGTTCCTCGCCGAGGCAAGCGCAATGAACCCTCTTACGTGGCTTCTGTCGCAGAGCGGGTCGCCGAGCTCCGCGGTGAGTCGCTTGAGCAGGTGGCCAATACCAGTACTCGCAACGCCGTTGCACTGTTTGGACTCACCCTTCACAATGTATGATGATCTATTGGCCTGGAAGCGGAAGCGCTCCTTGTTGTCGACGCCTGCAGCCTTGATGCGACTCGGATAGCGACAGGCCTGGCAGGCCGCCGTTCCCCCGTGAGGTGGAGCGGCAGTTCCTGTCGGCATGCTCTTCGAAGCACCAGGTTGCCAGTCCCGGCTGGCCAGTTTGAACAACCCAGTACAACCCGTTCCTGCAGGTTCACCGCATGAGCAGCGCGATCCAGGTCGCCAAGACCGCCACTTACCTGCCCGATCTGGTGGAGGTGCAGCGCGCGAGTTTCAAATGGTTCCTGGAGAAGGGGCTGATCGAAGAGCTGGAGAGCTTCTCGCCGATCACCGATTACACCGGCAAGCTTGAACTGCACTTCATTGGCAGTGAGTACCGCCTCAAGCGCCCACGCCATGATGTCGAAGAGGCAAAGCGCCGTGACGCGACCTTCGCGTCCCAGATGTATGTGACCTGCCGCTTGGTCAATAAGGAGACCGGCGAGATCAAGGAGCAGGAGGTCTTCATCGGCGAGCTGCCACTGATGACCGAGCGGGGCACGTTCATCATCAACGGCGCCGAACGCGTCATCGTCAACCAGATTGTGCGTTCGCCTGGCGTCTACTTCAAGGACGAACAAGATAAGAACGGCCGCAAGACCTTCAACGCCAGCCTGATCCCCAACCGGGGTGCCTGGCTCAAGTTCGAGACCGACAAGAACGACCTGCTGCACGTTCGCGTTGACAAGACCCGCAAGATCAATGCCCACGTGCTGATGCGGGCCATTGGTCTGTCTGACAACGACGTTCTCGACAAGCTGCGCCATCCCGAGTACTACCAGAAGTCGATTGAGGCTGCCAACGACGAAGGCATCGCCTCTGAAGATCAGGCCCTGCTCGAGCTTTACAAGAAGCTGCGTCCCGGCGAGCCCCCCTCGGTGAGCGGTGGTCAGAGCCTGCTGCACAGCCGCTTTTTTGATCCCAAGCGCTACGACCTGGGTCGCGTTGGTCGTTACAAGATCAACAAGAAGCTGCGTCTCACCATCCCCGATGCCACCCGCACCCTCACCCCCGAGGATGTGCTGAGCACGATTGATTATTTGATCAACCTCGAGCTCGATGTCGGCGGAGCCAGCCTCGATGACATCGACCACCTTGGTAATCGTCGCGTGCGCTCGGTTGGTGAGCTCTTGCAGAATCAGGTGCGCGTAGGCCTCAACCGGCTTGAGCGCATCATCAAAGAGCGCATGACGGTGGGCGAGACGGAAAGTCTCACTCCGGCCCAGCTGGTCAATCCCAAGCCGCTGGTCGCCGCGATCAAGGAGTTTTTTGGCTCCAGCCAGCTGAGCCAGTTCATGGATCAGACCAACCCCCTGGCTGAGCTGACCCACAAGCGCCGCATCAGCGCCCTGGGCCCTGGCGGTCTCACCCGAGAGCGCGCTGGCTTTGCTGTGCGCGACATTCACCCGTCGCACTACGGCCGCATTTGCCCGATCGAGACGCCGGAAGGTCCCAATGCCGGTCTGATCGGTTCGCTGGCGACCCATGCCCGCGTCAACGAGTATGGCTTCAT
This sequence comes from Cyanobacteria bacterium K_DeepCast_35m_m2_023, assembly GCA_016882345.1. The sequence continues at coordinate 9,478 of VGQR01000006.1, read as the reverse complement.
CGAGACCCCCTTCTGGAAGGTCGAGAACGGCATCGTGCTCAAGCAGGGCAACCCCATCTATCTGTCGGCGGATCTCGAGGACGAATCGCGCGTTGCCCCGGGTGATGTGGCCACAGACAGCGAGGGCCGCATCACGGCTGAGCTGGTGCCGGTGCGTTACCGCCAGGACTTTGAGAAAGTGCCGCCCGAACAGGTGGACTACGTCCAGCTTTCGCCGGTGCAGGTGATCTCGGTCGCGACCTCGCTGATCCCTTTCCTGGAGCACGACGACGCCAACCGCGCCCTGATGGGCTCGAACATGCAGCGTCAGGCTGTGCCTCTGCTCCGTCCCGAGCGTCCTCTGGTGGGCACGGGCCTGGAGACGCAGGTGGCCCGCGACTCGGGCATGGTGCCGATCACGCGCGTGAATGGCACTGTCACCTTCGTCGATGCCACGGTCATCGTCATCCGCGATGAACAGGGTGGTGAACACACCCACTTCCTGCAGAAGTATCAGCGCTCCAACCAGGACACCTGCCTGAATCAGCGCCCCATCGTCAAAGAGGGTGATCCGGTGATCGCCGGTCAGGTGCTGGCCAATGGGTCGGCTTGCGAGGGCGGTGAAATCGCCCTGGGCCAAAATATCCTGCTAGCCTACATGCCCTGGGAGGGCTACAACTACGAAGACGCGATCCTGGTGAGCGAGCGTCTGGTGACCGACGATCTCTACACCTCGGTGCACATCGAGAAGTACGAGATCGAGGCCCGCCAGACCAAGCTCGGTCCCGAAGAGATCACCCGCGAAATTCCCAACGTCGCTGAGGAAAGCCTCGGCAACCTCGACGAGATGGGCATCATCCGCATCGGCGCCTATGTCGAAAGCGGTGACATCTTGGTGGGCAAGGTGACGCCCAAGGGCGAATCAGATCAGCCCCCCGAAGAGAAGTTGTTGCGTGCGATCTTTGGTGAGAAAGCCCGTGATGTGCGCGATAACTCTCTGCGGGTGCCCAGCACCGAGCGCGGCCGCGTCGTCGACGTGCGCATCTACACCCGAGAACAGGGTGACGAGCTGCCACCCGGCGCCAACATGGTGGTGCGGGTCTACGTGGCCCAGCGCCGCAAGATTCAGGTCGGCGACAAAATGGCCGGCCGCCATGGCAACAAGGGCATCATCAGCCGCATCCTCCCCCGCGAGGACATGCCCTACCTGCCCGACGGCACCCCCATCGACATCGTGCTCAACCCCCTGGGGGTGCCGAGCCGCATGAACGTGGGTCAGGTGTTCGAGTGCCTGATGGGTTGGGCCTCATCCCATTTGGGCTGCCGCGTCAAGGTGGTGCCCTTTGATGAGATGCACGGCGCTGAAAAGTCGAAGCAGACCGTGCAGGCCTTCCTCGAAGAAGCTGCCAAGCAGCCCGGCAAGGACTGGGTCTATGACCCAGAGAATCCCGGCAAGATCCAACTGATCGACGGCCGCACTGGCGAAGCCTTTGACCAGCCGGTGACCGTGGGTTATGCCCACATCCTCAAGCTGGTGCACCTGGTGGACGACAAGATCCACGCCCGCTCCACTGGCCCCTACTCCTTGGTGACGCAGCAGCCCCTGGGCGGCAAGGCGCAACAGGGCGGCCAGCGTCTGGGTGAGATGGAAGTCTGGGCCCTGGAGGCCTATGGCGCCGCTTACACCCTGCAGGAGCTTCTCACGGTCAAGTCTGACGACATGCAAGGGCGCAACGAGGCGCTGAACGCCATTGTCAAAGGCAAGCCAATACCCAGGCCGGGTACCCCCGAATCGTTCAAGGTGCTGATGCGCGAGCTCCAGTCCCTGGGCCTTGACATCGCCGTCTACACCGACAACGGTGACGAGGTGGATCTGATGCAGGACGTTAACCCACGTCGCAGCACTCCCAGCCGCCCCACCTACGAGTCTCTTGGCGTCGCTGATTACGACGACGATTGATGCACGCCTGATCGCTGCCTGATTGCGGTTTGCTTCCTAGGCAAGGCCGCTACTTCTTCACCCACCTTTCCCGATCGCCGCGGGTCTCCAGCCGATGTCCAACAGCAATCTCCGTACCGAGAACCACTTCGACTACGTCAAGATCACGCTCGCGTCCCCCGAGCGGATCATGCAGTGGGGGCAGCGCACCTTGCCGAATGGCCAGGTGGTGGGTGAGGTCACCAAGCCGGAGACCATCAATTACCGCACCCTCAAGCCCGAGATGGACGGGCTCTTTTGTGAAAAGATCTTCGGCCCCTCCAAGGACTGGGAGTGTCACTGCGGCAAATACAAGCGGGTGCGACACCGCGGCATTGTCTGTGAGCGTTGCGGCGTGGAGGTCACGGAAAGCCGGGTGCGCCGTCACCGCATGGGCTTTATCAAACTGGCTGCTCCCGTCTCCCATGTCTGGTACTTGAAGGGGATCCCCAGTTATGTGGCGATCCTGTTGGACATGCCGCTGCGCGATGTTGAGCAGATTGTTTATTTCAACTGCTATGTGGTGCTCGATCCGGGCGATCACAAGGATCTTACTTACAAGCAATTGCTCACCGAAGATGAGTGGCTGGAAATAGAAGATCAGATCTACGCCGAGGATTCCGATATCGAGAACGAGCCCGTTGTGGGCATTGGTGCTGAGGCACTCAAACAACTGCTTGAAGACCTCGACCTGCAGGAAATTGGCGATCAACTGCGCGAAGAGATCGCGGCAAGCAAGGGTCAGAAGCGCGCCAAGCTCATCAAGCGTTTGCGGGTGATCGACAACTTTGTCGCCACCAATGCGCGTCCTGAGTGGATGGTTCTCGATGTGATCCCGGTGATTCCGCCCGATCTGCGTCCGATGGTGCAGCTTGATGGCGGCCGCTTTGCCACGAGTGATCTGAACGATCTGTATCGACGGGTGATCAACCGCAACAACCGCCTGGCGCGGCTGCAGGAGATCCTGGCCCCCGAGATCATTGTGCGCAATGAAAAGCGCATGCTGCAGGAGGCCGTCGATGCCCTGATCGACAACGGTCGTCGCGGTCGCACCGTCGTCGGCGCCAACAACCGGGCGCTCAAATCACTCAGCGACATCATCGAGGGCAAGCAGGGTCGTTTCCGTCAGAACCTGCTCGGCAAGCGGGTCGACTACTCCGGTCGTTCGGTGATCGTGGTCGGCCCCAAATTGAAGATGCATCAGTGCGGACTGCCGAAGGAGATGGCGATCGAGCTGTTCCAGCCGTTTGTGATCCATCGCCTGATCCGCCAAAACATTGTCAACAATATCAAGGCCGCCAAGAAGCTGATTCAGCGCGCTGATGATGAGGTGATGCAGGTGCTACAGGAGGTGATCGAAGGTCATCCGATCCTGCTCAACCGCGCCCCGACGCTGCACCGTCTCGGTATTCAGGCTTTCGAACCCAAGTTGGTTGATGGTCGCGCCATCCAGTTGCACCCCCTGGTCTGCCCGGCTTTCAACGCTGACTTTGACGGTGACCAGATGGCCGTGCACGTGCCCCTGGCAATCGAGGCTCAGACCGAGGCGCGCATGCTGATGTTGGCCAGCAACAACATCCTGTCGCCTGCCACCGGCGAGCCGATCATCACCCCATCTCAGGACATGGTCCTTGGGGCCTATTACCTGACTGCAGAACAGCCCGGCAGCATGAAGCCGGAGTTCGGCGACCGCAGCAAGACCTTTGCCAGCCTTGAGGATGTGATCTCTGCGTTCGAAGAAAAGCACCTTGGTCTGCACAACTGGATCTGGGTGCGCTTCAACGGCGAGGTCGACACCGAAGGTGAGGCCTCGGAACCCACTGCCACCGAGACGTTGAGTGATGGGACCCGCATTGAACAATGGCTGTTCCGACGGGATCGCTTTGATGAGGACGGCGCTCTGATCAGCCGTTACCTGCTCACCACCGTGGGTCGTGTGGTGATCAATCACACCATCATGGACGCCGTGGCTGCCACCTGAGATCCAAGCGAACGCTCTTTTCGATCCATCCCCCCTCTTCTTCGTTTCAGCCAGCAGCCATGACCGCCACCCCCGCCAAGAAAACCAGCAAGAAGGGCAGCAAAAAAGCGGCACAGGAAGCCGCCGCCCAGGCCCAGGCCAATGCGTTGAGCCGTCAGGCTCCTCCGTTTCGCAACCGGGTGATCGACAAAAAGGCCCTGCGCAATCTGGTGGGCTGGGCGTACAAGCACCACGGCACGGCTGCGACCGCGTCGATGGCCGACGATCTCAAGGATCTGGGTTTTCGTTATGCCACCCAGGCTGCGGTCTCGATTTCTGTCGACGACCTTCGCATACCTGGCGATAAGGCAGCCCTGCTCGAAGAAGCCGAACAGCAGATCACTGAAACCGAGGAGCGTTACCGCCTCGGCGAGATCACCGAAGTGGAACGCCACACCAAGGTGATTGACACCTGGACCGAGACCAACGAGCGTCTGGTGGCAGCTGTGCGCCGCAATTTCAACGAAAACGATCCGTTGAATTCGGTCTGGATGATGGCCAACTCGGGTGCCCGGGGCAACATGTCCCAGGTGCGTCAGCTGGTCGGTATGCGCGGTCTGATGGCCAACCCGCAAGGGGAAATCATCGACTTGCCCATTCGCACCAATTTCCGTGAGGGTCTGACGGTCACCGAGTACGTCATCTCCTCCTATGGCGCACGCAAGGGTCTGGTGGACACCGCCTTGCGCACCGCCGACTCGGGTTACCTGACCCGTCGTCTGGTGGACGTGGCTCAGGACGTGATCGTGCGTGAGGACGATTGCGGCACCACCCGCGGTATTCCCATTGATGCCGACGACAAGGGCAAGTACGCCAGCAAGCTGATTGGTCGCCTGGCGGCAGAGCCGGTGATTGATGGTGATGGAGCTGTGATCGTCGACCGTGATGGCGAGATCGACGCATCCCTCAGCCGTCGCATCGAGGCTGCCGGCGTCAAAACCGTGGTGGTCCGTTCACCGCTGACCTGTGAAGCCTCCCGCTCGGTGTGCCGCAAGTGCTATGGCTGGGCCCTGGCTCACAACGAACTTGTTGACTTGGGTGAAGCGGTCGGCATCATTGCCGCCCAATCGATTGGTGAGCCCGGAACCCAGCTCACCATGCGGACATTCCACACCGGTGGTGTGTCCACGGCCGAGACCGGTGTGGTGCGCTCCCAGGTCGATGGTTTGGTCGAATTCGGACCCAAGGCCCGGGTTCGTCCCTATCGCACCCCCCACGGCGTTGAAGCTCAGATCGCCGAAACGGATTTCAGTCTCACTCTCAAGCCGAGCGGCAAGGGCAAACTGCAGAAGCTCGATATCACCAACGGTTCAATTCTGTTCGTCAACGACGGTGATACCGTTGCCAACGACATTATTCTGGCCCAGATTTCTTCTGGTGCAGCTGTCAAGAAGAGCGTTGAGAAGGCCACCAAGGATGTGATCTGCGACCTGGCTGGACAGGTGCGCTATGAAGATGCGATTCAGCCCAAAGAGGTCACTGACCGTCAAGGCAACATCACCCTCAAGGCTCAACGTTTGGGCCGCCTTTGGGTGTTTAGCGGCGACGTCTACAACCTGCCTCCCAATGCTCTGCCGGTGGTGAAAGGCGAGAAGGGGGTTCAAACCGGTGAGGTCCTGGCCGAGAGTCGTCTGGTCAGTGAGTACGGCGGTGCGGTGCGCCTGCGCGAGTCCGCTGGTGACTCCCGCGAGGTTCAGATTGTGACCGCCAGTCTGACCCTGAAGGATTGCAAGCTGGTTGGTGAATCGACCCACTCGGGTGAGATCTGGCACCTCGAAGGGAAGGACAACATTCGCTATCGGCTCAATACAGCTCCTGGCAGCAAGATCGGTAGTGGCGAGGTGATCGCTGAACTCGCAGATGATCGCTTCCGCACCCAGACTGGTGGCATCGTTAAGTTCGCCCCGGGCCTGTCGATCAAGAAGGCCCGCAGCGCCAAAAACGGATACGAGGTCAGCAAGGGTGGAACCCTGTTGTGGATTCCGCAGGAGACCCACGAGATCAACAAGGACATTTCCCTGTTGATGATCGAAGACGGTCAGTGGATTGAGGCTGGCACCGAAGTTGTCAAGGACATCTTCAGCCAGACTGCTGGAATCGTCACGGTGACGCAGAAGAACGATATTCTGCGCGAGATCATTGTGCGTTCGGGCACCCTTCATCTGGTGTCTGACACCAAGACCCTGGCCAAGTACGGCGAGGGCAAGATGGTCAATCCGGGCGAAGAGATTGCCAAGGGGCTCAAGGCTGAGGCGATGGTCTTTGTCGAGGCCGTCGATACTCCTGAAGGCGGTGCGCTGCTGTTGCGCCCGATCGAGGAATACACCATCCCCGATACCGCTCACCTGCCTGAGCTGTCCACTGTTAAGCAGAATGGTGGTCCCAGCTTGGGTCTTAAGGCCACCCAGCGTCTGGCCTTCAAAGACAGTGAACTGATCAAGAGTGTTGAGGGTGTTGAACTGCTCAAAACCCAACTCACCCTGGAAACGTTTGATACCACGCCTCAGATGACTGTGGATGTTGAAGCAGTCGCCGACAAGCGTGCCAAGACGATTGATCGCCTTCAGCTGGTAATTCTTGAGACTCTGCTGGTGCGGCGCGACACCCTTTCGGACGCCAGCCACGGTTCCACCCATACCGAGCTGCAGATCGAAGACGGTGCCTCTGTCAAGAGCGGTGATGTGATCGCAACCACGCAAATCCTCTGCAAGGAGGATGGTGTGGTCCAACTGCCCGACAATGTCGAGGATGAGCCGATTCGTCGCTTGATTGTCGAGCGCGCTGGTGATACCCGCGTGATCGACCTTGGCTCAGCCACCCCGACGGTGAAGGTCGCTCAGCGGGTTGTGGATGGTGATCTGCTGGCGGAGGGTGTCGAGGCCCCTTGTTGCGGTCAGGTCGAGGCGATCGATGGCTCCTTGATCACGATTCGCCTCGGACGTCCCTACATGGTGTCGCCCGATTCGGTGATGCACGTTCGCGACGGCGAACTGGTGCAGCGCGGGGATGGCCTGGCACTGCTGGTGTTCGAGCGGCAGAAAACCGGTGACATCGTTCAGGGTCTACCCCGTATTGAAGAGCTGCTCGAAGCCCGTCGTCCGCGCGATTCGGCTGTTCTCTGCCGCAAGAGCGGCACGGTTCAGATCAAACAGGGCGAGGACGACGACTCGGTGAGCGTTTCGGTGATCGAGAGTGACGATGTCACCACCGAATATCCGATCCTGCTTGGCCGCAATGTGATGGCGAGCGACGGCCAACAGGTCAGCGCGGGCGAGTCCCTCACCGATGGGCCGATCAACCCGCACGAGTTGCTCGAGTGCTATTTCGAAGATCTTCGCGGTCGTATCCCAACGCTGGAGGCGGCTCAGGAGGCGATCTCCAAGCTCCAATTCCGCATGGTTCAGGAGGTTCAGAACGTCTACAAGAGCCAGGGTGTGTCGATCGACGACAAGCACATCGAGGTGATCGTGCGGCAGATGACCAGCAAGGTGCGGGTCGAAGATGCCGGCGACACCACGCTGCTGCCTGGCGAGTTGATCGAGCTGCGTCAGGTCGAGCAGACCAACGCCGCCATGGCGATCACCGGTGGTGCTCCTGCCGAGTTCACCCCCGTCCTGCTCGGCATCACCAAGGCCTCGCTGAACACCGACAGCTTCATTTCGGCTGCGTCGTTCCAGGAGACCACCCGGGTGCTGACAGAAGCAGCCATTGAGGGCAAGAGCGACTGGCTTCGCGGCCTCAAGGAGAACGTGATCATCGGCCGCCTGATCCCGGCCGGAACCGGCTTCAGCGGTTTCGAAGAGGAGCTGCGCGCCGAGGCGGGTCCCCACCCCGACATTCTTGAGGAGGATGTCGCCGGCTACCGGCGCATGGCTAACCTTCGCCCCGACTACACCGTAGAGATGCCGGCCCCGACTGTCGCCACTGCGGTGCTTGATGATCCCTCTGACGAAGATCTCGAAGCCACCCGCAGTCGTCATGGAATCGAAGCCAGCGCCAGTGGTGCTGCCGCTTTCACCCGGCCCAGCCTCGATGAGGTCATGGAGGAAGAGCTGATCGCCGATCCTGATGCCCTCGAGGGTTTGCAAGAGGAGGGGCTGCTGAGCGATGACTAACCCAACCACCGAGCTGGGGACTCCGGTTCCCCAGCGGCGCTTGCCCCGTTACGGCTTCCATCTCCACAACGAGACGTTGAACGGACGTCTGGCGATGTTGGGTTTCATCGCGCTCGTGGCCGTTGAGGCCAAGCTCGGCCACGGGCTCTTGATCTGGTGAATGACCAGGCCTGCCCCCCCCTGCTGGGGATGGGGGTGGATGCACTGCAGCGCTGGGCTGAGGGCCAGGGCCAACCCGCCTTTCGAGGGCGTCAGTTGCACGATTGGCTCTACGCCAAAGGTGCGCGGCGGCTGGAGGATTTCACGGTCCTGCCTGCCGCCTGGCGTCAGCAGCTGGCTGAGCAGCGTCCGTCCGGGGCCTTCGACTGGACGGGCCGTTCTCGTGAGCTGCATCGTTCGGTGGCCGGCGACGGCACAACCAAGTTGTTGTTGGCCACCGCTGATGGCCTCAGTATCGAAACCGTCGGGATCCCCGCCCCCGGCCGGTTGACGGTCTGCGTCAGCAGCCAGGTGGGCTGTCCGATGGCCTGCCGGTTCTGCGCCACGGGTAAGGGCGGGTTGCAGCGCTCGTTGATCCTGCACGAGATCGTCGACCAGGTGATCAGCGTGCGTGAGGTCATGGCTGAACGTCCCAGCCATGTGGTGTTCATGGGCATGGGCGAGCCCCTGCTCAACGTCGAGGCTGTGTTGGACGCCATCGCCTGTCTGTGCAGCGACCTGGGCATGGCTCAACGCCAGATCACCGTCAGCACGGTGGGGGTGCCCAAAACCCTGCCCCGCCTGGCTGAGCTGGCACTCGCCCGTTTAGGGCGGGCCCAATTCACACTCGCCGTCAGCCTCCATGCCCCCGACCAGCGGCTGCGCGAGGAGCTGATCCCCACCGCCCACGCCTACCCGATTGAGGCGTTGCTGGATGATTGCCGACGCTATGTCGCCATCACTGGTCGCCGCGTGAGCTTTGAGTACATCCTGTTGGGGGGGGTGAACGATCAGCTGCGGCACGCCGAGGCGTTGGCGCGACTGCTGCGCGGTTTCCAGAGCCATGTCAACTTGATCGCCTACAACCCGATTGCCGAAGAAGAGTTCATCCGTCCCGCCCCTGAGGCGGTCGAGGCGTTTCGCCACGCCCTGCACCAGCGTCATGTAGCGGTCAGTGTGCGTGCCAGCCGCGGCCTCGATGCCGATGCCGCCTGCGGTCAGCTGAGGCGGCGTCTGATTGGGGCAACGGGCTAGATCCCCGGAGCTCAGGTGTCGCGCTGGGGATCAAAGGCCCCCCTCACCCCGGACCCATGCCAAGGGGTGAGCCGCAGCATCAGCGCAAAGGCGGGCAGCGAGGCCAGGGTGCTGAGCACAAAAAAACCGCTCCAGCCAACCCCTGCGGCGACA
>VGQR01000005.1 GCA_016882345.1 Cyanobacteria bacterium K_DeepCast_35m_m2_023 | reverse complement strand
TGCCCATACTGCTGCATGGTTGCTCAGAAGCCACCCCCCTGCGGCCAGACCGTCAGATTCAGCTGCTGGCTGAGGCAGGCAGCGGCAGTCCTGCCTCTTCGACGCGGATCTCGTGGTGGGTCTCGGCCAGCTCGAGCACTCCGTCCTTCCACGAGTAGATCGAGCGGGACCGGTAGCGGTCCTGGTCAATCAGTCGGATGTGCTCGAGGATGTCCCACTCCTGGTAGTGGGATTCGAACACCAATTCGTGTTCATCCACCTGCCGGATCTGGCTTTTGGTGGGGCTGCCGCACAGGTAACCGCGGCTGCGCCGCAATTGGTGACCGCACAGATAGGCCTCCATGGTTCCTGTGGGCACAAACCGCGGCTTCTTCTCAAAGAAGTCGAAATCCTGTTCGGGCCACCAGGTGAAGCGGTAGGCCGCCTCCCCTTCGATCGGCTCGCTGAAGCTCTCGACCCGCAGCATCATGTCGACCCGCAACACATCGCCATCGGCGAAGAAATACAACCGCCGCGAGCGCCACAGCCCCAGGTTGCGGGAGAACCAGCGCCGCAGGCTGCTGTCGAGCCGGATCCGGCTGGCAGCGGGGGGATTGGCAGCCGCAGCGAAAGGATGCACCCGTTGACTCAGTTCGTGGGTTGAGGCCATGGTCGCCAGTTGCCGCACCCTGCGATCACTCTCTAGCGAGGGAAGCGGCCGCAAGCCAGCGATTCGTTGCCGATCTGTATCGGCTCTGTGGGCAGTTGCGGTCCATCGCCAGCATTTCTCCATAAGGTGTCAGGCGTGACTGGCACCGCACCCGCGACGACCCCGCCGGGCGAGGGCTCGGGCGCCCCGCGCCAAGAGCTCAAGCTGTTGCTTGTGGCGGCCAACCACCACCTGGCCAGCCCCGACCTGCGGCAGCTGGTGGGGGCCCTGCATGGCGAGGACTTCGGCTTCGAGGTCAGCCTCGAGATCGCCGATCCGTCCAAGCAGCCCGAACTGCTCGAGTTGCACCGGCTTGTCGCCACCCCGGCGCTGGTCAAGCTGCACCCCCTGCCCAAGCAGGTGTTTGCCGGGCACGGCATCAGCATGCGGCTGCGCAGCTGGCTGCCGCGCTGGCAGCAGATGCAGGTGGTCACCGGTTTGGGCATGACCCTGCGGCCCGCCGAAGTGGATGGCAGCCGCACCCAGCGCGAGCTGCAGCTGGAGGACCAGCTGCTGGTGCTGCGTCAGGAGAACGAGACCCTGATCGAGCGCTTGGGGGTGCAGGAGCGGCTGCTGCGCATGGTCGCCCACGAGCTGCGGACCCCGCTCACGGCCGCCAAGCTGGCTCTGCAGAGCCACACCCTCGGCCAGATCGACGAGCCCCGCTTTCGCGACGTGCTCAGCCGCCGGCTCGACGACATCGAGCACCTCTCGAAGGATCTGCTCGAGGTGGGCACCACCCGCTGGGAGGCCCTGTTCAACCCCCAGCGCCTGGCCCTGGGCAAGGTGGCAGCCGAGGCCATCCTCGAGCTCGAGAAGCTGTGGGTCGGTCGGCACCTCAAGTTGGTGACCGACATCCCGGCCGATCTGCCCGACGTGTTCGCCGATCAGCGCCGCATGCGCCAGGTGATGCTCAACCTGCTGGAGAACGCCCTCAAATACACCCCCGAAGGAGGTGTGCTGTCGCTCACCCTGCTCCACCGCACCAGCCAATGGGTGCAAGTGAGCGTTTGCGACAGCGGCCCGGGGATCCCTGAATCCGAGCAGCAGCGCATCTTTCAGGACCGGGTGCGCCTACCCCAGACCTCTGGCACCACGGCGGGCTTCGGCGTGGGTCTGTCGGTCTGCCGACGCATCGCCGAAGTCCATGGCGGCCGCATCTGGGTGGTCTCCCAGCCCGGTGAAGGAGCCTGTTTCCATGTCACCGTGCCGGTCTGGCAAGGCCAGAGCGGACCCACCCGCCTTGACGAAGGGCCGGCCTGACCCATAAGTTCATTTCAGCAGCGACGGGCACACAAGCCCGCAGGACTGCGGCCTCGCCCCCATCGTCTAGAGGCCTAGGACACCTCCCTTTCACGGAGGCGACAGGGGTTCGAATCCCCTTGGGGGTACTGACAAGTACCGAATTAATTGCTGTTGGTTCGTGTCATCGCTCGACCACATCGATTGATCCAACTAATCCTGGTTGAGCCGCTTACTCGGTTGTGGCTCACGCGACAGGGTACCTGCTGGCGTCGTGTCGTCGACGATCAGGGTGGCTTGATCCTTCTTTGCAGGATTCAGCCGGCGGCTAGTGCACGGCGCAGGGCTTCAGACTGAACCGCCCGCAGGTTGGCAGCCAGGTCTTCACGCAGGCGCTGCTCGATCAGGGCGATCGGCATGCCTACACAGCCCTGCACGGTCAGTTCGTACAGCAGGGTGGTGCCGTTGTTGTCGTGGCCGATCTGCCAGGTTCCTTCAAAGCGGCGGAAGTCGCCTTTGACCATGACGAAGCTGAGCCGCTGCTGCTCAATCTCTTCGCTCAACTCGAGTTGGACCTGGGCTTTGAAGCGCATGCCCATGAAGCTTTGTGATCCCACCTGTTCGAGACCCACCACATTGGCGCGACGCCACAGCAGTCGTGAGATTTCCAGGTTGGGAATGAAGCGGCTGAGGTTGGCGTAATCGGTCAGCACCGCCCACAGCCAGGCGGGGTCGAGATCCATGCGCAGCCGCACAGCCAGTCGCCGTGTTCCCTGGGGCAGGCGCTCCATGTCCTGCTGGATCGTGTCGAGACTGCACGTGCCGCTGGTGGGAACGCCGGCGGAATCTGGTCGTTTGCCTGCAACCAGTGTCTCGAGAAGCGGCACCACCACCTGGCGAAAGCTTGATCGAACCGCCGTGCACGGCACGGGAGCCCGGATGACGACCAAACCTAACCGCCTTGGCCGGTTGTGCGCGATCCGATCAGCGCCTGGCGATGGGTTGGCCCGGAGGGGTTCTCTATGATCAGCGCGCTTCGCGGGTAGGTCGCCATGCGTGTCTCCACAGGATCTGTGCTCCAGAGCGATGGGCGCATGTTTAACGTCACCATCACTTCGCTGGGGGTTGGTCGCCAGCGTCGCGGCGACCGCACCCTGCGGGTTCCCCTGGAGTGCCTGCAAGCGCTGATGCAGACCGTCGCCCTTCAGGGTGGACGCATCACCGCGGTGACACCGGCCCAGGCCATCGCCCCCGTCGGCGATGGTGCGCCCGCCGCCCAGCCCAAAGCTGCCCCTTCCAAACCTGCTGCCGTGTCTCCTTCCCACGCCGACGTCCCCGTCAATCTCTACAAGCCGAAAGATCCCTTCATCGGCACCGTGACGGAGAACTACAGCCTGCTGGCTGAGGGGGCCATTGGTCGGGTGAACCACATCACCTTTGACCTCAGCGGTGGCGAGCCCCAGCTGCGCTACATCGAGGGCCAGAGCATCGGCATCATTCCCGATGGGGAAGATGCCAACGGCAAGCCCCACAAACTGCGTCTGTACTCGATCGCCAGCACCCGCCACGGAGACAACCTGGCCGGCAACACGGTGTCGCTGTGCGTGCGTCAACTGCAATACGAGAAGGACGGCGAGACCATCAACGGCGTCTGCTCGACCTTCCTGTGTGATATCGAGCCAGGAGCCAAGGTCAAGATCACCGGTCCTGTCGGCAAGGAGATGCTCCTGCCCGACGACGAGGACGCCAATGTGATCATGCTGGCCACCGGCACTGGCATCGCGCCGATGCGCACCTATCTGCGCCGCATGTTCGAGCCCGCCGAGCGCGAGAAGAACGGCTGGACCTTCAAGGGCAAGGCCTGGCTGATCATGGGCGTGCCCACCACCGCCAACCTGCTGTACGACGCCGACTTCGAGCACTACCAGAGCCAGTTCCCCGACAACTTCCGCTACACCAAGGCGATCAGCCGTGAGCAGCAGAACGCCAAGGGCGGCCGGATGTACATCCAGGACCGTGTGTTCGAGAACGCCGAAGAGATCTTCTCCTGGATCGAAAACCCCAATACCCACGTCTACATGTGCGGTCTGCGGGGCATGGAGCCCGGCATTGACGAGGCCATGACTGCAGCGGCCGCCGCCAAGGGTCTCGACTGGTCTGAGTTGCGTCCCCAACTCAAGAAGGCCGAGCGTTGGCACGTCGAGACCTATTGAGGTTTCTGACTCTGGAGGGATCAGGTCGCTGATCCCTCACACAGCTCCGTCACAAAATCTGCAACTCGCTTGCGAGACCTCCCGGCGCCGTTAAACCAGGGTCAACCGGTGCGTGTGCGATGGGCGCAATGCTCACCAACCCTCTCAGGGTGGGGCTGCGACAAGAGCGGGTGATCAGTCCCCAATGCCTGGTCATCTTTGGTGCCAGCGGCGATCTGACCCACCGCAAGCTTGTCCCCGCCCTGTTTGAACTGTTTCGACAACGGCGCCTGCCGAGTGAGTTTGCCGTGCTCGGCTGCGCTCGCCGCCCCTGGAGCGATGACGACTTTCGCGCCCGCATGGCCGAGGCGATGGCCAGCGACATCGCCGAGCACCGCACGGCCTGGGAGCAATTTTCGGCCTGCCTGTTCTACGAACCGGTGGATCTGCAGGACCCGCCCACTGTCGTCCAATTGGGTGAACGGCTCAAATTGATCGACCGCCAGCGGGCCACCCGGGGCAATCGCACCTTTTACCTGTCGGTGTCACCCGCGTTTTATGGCAGCGGCTGCCGCGCCCTGGCCGCCGCTGGCCTGCTGGCCGATCCGGCCCGCAGTCGGGTCGTGATCGAGAAACCCTTTGGCACCGATTACGCCAGCGCCCAGGCCCTCAACAAGGTGGTCCAGGCCTGCGCTCAGGAGAGCCAGATCTTCCGCATTGACCACTACCTGGGCAAGGAAACGGTTCAGAACATTTTGGTGTTGCGCTTTGCCAACACCATTTTCGAGCCGATCTGGAACCGCAACTACATCGCCAACGTGCAGATCACGGCGGCCGAAACCGTCGGTGTGGAAGAGCGGGCTGGGTACTACGAGACCAGCGGGGCCCTGCGCGACATGGTCCAGAACCACCTGACCCAGATTCTGGCCCTGACCGCGATGGAGCCGCCGGGGCGCTTTGACCCCGAGTCGATGCGCAACGAGAAGGCCAAGGTGCTGCAGGCGGCTCGGTTGGCCAATCCCGACGAGCCCTGGAAGTGCTGTGTGCGCGGCCAGTACGCTGCCGGTGGCGCGGCCGGGCGGCCGATCGCCGGGTACCGGCAGGAGCCGGGCGTCAACCCCGACAGCACCACCGAGACCTACGTCGCCACCAAGTTGTTCATCAACAACTGGCGCTGGCAGGGGGTGCCCTTTTACATCCGCACCGGCAAGCGCCTGCCCAAGCGCCTCTCGGAAGTGGTGCTCACCTTCCGCGAGGCACCGGTGCATCTGTTCGATGCGGCTGGTGGTGCGCCAACCCCCAACCAGCTGATCCTGAGGATCCAACCCGACGAGGGGGCCGACATTCGCTTTGAGGTCAAGGCCCCCGGGTCGGGCATGCGCAGCCGCCCCGTCGACATGGCCTTCAGTTACGACGAGAGCTTCGGCGAACCGTCTGACGAGGGCTATGTGCGCCTGCTGGCCGACGCCATGCTGGGGGACCCCACCCTGTACACCCGCAGCGACGAGGTCGAGGCAGCCTGGCGGCTGTACACCCCGCTGGTGGAGCTGATGGAGGAGTCCCCCCAGCAGCTGCCGGTTTATCCCTACGAAGCCCGCACCTGGGGTCCGGCTGCCGCCGACAGCCTGCTGGCCGATGACGGTCTGGTCTGGCGCCGGCCCTGAGGCGGCACGACCGGCTGCTTCCGATTCGCGTTGACGTTGTTGTTCGCCTTTCTTTGACGCCATGGCTGCCCAGCTGACCCTCCAGGCCCCGCTTGCCCTACCCCCCCAGGAGGTGGGCGACTATCTGCAGCGCCTGTGGAGCACCGAGCTCGAGGGCTCCAAAGGGGCCTCGACCTTCACCCTGCTGATCTACGAGGCGTCGT
Organism: Cyanobacteria bacterium K_DeepCast_35m_m2_023; assembly: GCA_016882345.1. The sequence goes on along the minus strand of VGQR01000005.1, from coordinate 13,985 downwards.
GGCTGCAGCAGCAGATGGTGCGCACCGGCCTGGTCGATGGTCCGATCACCGGGCTGCTCGATCGCCCCTTGATCGAGCGGGCCAAGGCCGCGGTCAGCGAATGCGGTCTGCCGCTCAGCACCGCCGTGATGGACCAGCGGCTGTCGTGGGCCCTGGGTCAGCGCCAGGGCAGCCACCACAGCGACGACCTGCGCGGTCAGTTCATCGACAGCGCCATCAGCGCCCACATGCCCAGGCGCTTGATCACCCTGGCGCCCACCCTCGATGGGGGCCGGCCGCTCGAGACCCTGGTGTCGGCCTTCTGCCCCCTGATTGAGGAGGGTGCGGCCGCCGCCCAGGCCTGCGGTGACGCGGTGGTGCTGCGTGGCGGTCTCGGAGCGCTGCAGGGCAACCTGGGCTTGATCGATGCGCTGGTCGAGTCGGGGCTGCCCTGCTGGGTGTGGTGGAACAGCTCGCTCGATGAAGCGCCCGAGCTGCTCGAGGCCCTGGCGCGGGCGGGCCGTCGCCTGGTGGTCGACAGTTCCCTGGGGGTGCCGCGCCGCTGCATCGACCTGCTGGTGCAGCGCATTCAGACCGGCCAGGCAGTCAACGACCTCAACTGGATGCGGCTGCGCACCTGGCGCGAATCGCTGGCGATGCTGTTCGACCCGCCGTCGCGCCGCAACGCCCTTGAACATGTGGTGCAGCTCGACATCGATGTCGAGGGCGACCATCCGCTCAAGGGCCTGCTGCTGGCGGCCTGGATTGCCGACCGCTTGGGCTGGCATCTGGTCAGCAGTTTCCCTGTGGACGGCGACGGCGCCGGCACGGGGGTGGGTGCCGAATTCGAGCGCACCGATGGCGCCACCGTGCAGTTCCGCCTGATGCCGGTGCCGGTGGGGGTGCCCCGCACCCACCCGGGGGCAATGGTGGGCTTGCGCCTCGTCTGCGCGCCCGAGGGGCGTCCCCCCTTGTGCGTGATTCTCTGCTCGGAGTCGGGGGGGTGCATGCGGCTCGAGGCCGGCGGCATGGCCAGCATGGAATTGCTCGAAGACGTGGTGCCCGTTCCCGAAGAAAGCGAAGAAATGGAGCTCGCCCGCCTGCTGGGCGGGGGCCACGACACCACCAACCCGCTGATGGTCGCGGCGGTCCAGCTGGCTGCCCGGTTGTTGCCGGCCTGACCTGACAAGCTGCCAGCTGCGCCGCTGTTCCGCTTGGCCTGTCTGATCGCCGCACCCTGCAGCGGCAGTGGCAAGACCCTGCTCAGCCTGATGCTGGCGGCGCTGGCCCGCAGCCGCGGCCAGCGGCTGCAGCCGTTCAAAGTGGGTCCCGACTACCTCGACCCCCAGCTGCTGGGCCGGGTGGCGGGCACCGCCTGCCGCAATCTCGACCCCCTGCTGTGCGGCGAAACCTGGGTGCAGCGCTGTTTTGCCTGGCATGGCGCTCGCGCCGACCTGGCCCTGGTTGAAGGGGTGATGGGCCTGTTCGACGGCCGCGGCCCCACGGCCGAGGGCAGTTCGGCAGCGGTGGCGGCCCTGCTCGACCTGCCGGTGGTGCTGGTGGTCGAAGCATCCCGCCAGGCCGGCTCGCTGGCCGCCCTGGTGCGGGGGTTCCGGGACCATGGCCCGCCACAGGTGCGGCTGGCGGGGGTGGTGCTCAATCGGGTCAACAGCCCGCGCCATCGGGCGCTGCTCAGCGAGGCCCTGGCCGCCATCGACGTGCCGCTGCTGGGCGTGTTGCCCACCGATGCGGCCCTCGATCTGCCCTCGCGCCATCTGGGTCTGTTGCCGGCGGCCGAGCTTGAAGACCTCGAGGAGCGCCTCGTGCGCTGGTCGGTCCTGGCCCAGAGCCATCTCGATCTGGAGCGGTTGTGGCCGCTGCTGGCGCCACCGCAGGCCAGCGCCGGCGAGGAGCCGATCACTGCCCTGCTGCGGCGGCTGGCCGGCCCCCAGCCACCGCCGCACCGCTCGCCGCTGCCGGTGGCGATCGCCGCCGATCGCGCCTTTCACTTCAGCTATCCCGAGGCCGCCGAAGTGCTCGCCGCCCTCGGACTCGAGCCCCACCCCTGGAGCCCCCTGGCCGATGAGCCCCTGCCGCCGGGGTGCCGCGCTGTGGTGCTGCCGGGGGGCTACCCCGAGCTCTGGGCCGCCGAGCTGGCCCAGGCCGATCGCGCCCTGGCCAGCCTGCGGCAGGCCGTTGCCGCGGGCCTGCCGCTGCTGGCCGAGTGCGGAGGCCTGTTGCTGCTGGGCCAGCAGCTGGCCGATGCGGCCGGGCGGTGGCACCCGATGGCCGGTGTGTTGCCGTTCGCTGCGGCGCGGGGGGCCCTGAGCCTGGGGTACCGGCAGGCCCGCTGCCGCGTCGATGGCCTGCTCACCCGCGCGGGCGAATCCTGGAGCGGCCACGAATTTCATCGCTGGCAGCTGCAGCTCAGACCCCCCGGTTCTGGGGCTGTGGCCGCCCAGGCGGGTTTGTGGCAGCTTGAAGGGTGGGGTTCGCCAAGGCAAGAGGAGGGATGGACAGCCGCAAACGTGCACGCCAGTTGGCTTCATCTCCACTGGGCTGGATGCCCGGAGATTCCTTGGCGCCTGGCCGCCGCAGCCGCGAACGCCGCGCCGCTGCCAACAGTCGCCGCTTCTTGCAGCCCAGCGAACCCCGTTCGCAGCCGCTCTGTGAGCGCTGGCGGCTGACCGTCAGCGGGCGGGTGCAGGGGGTCGGCTATCGCCAGGCCACCCTGGGTGAAGCCCAGTTGCTGGGCCTGGGGGGCTGGGTGCGCAACTGCCCCGATGGCACCGTGCAGATTGAAGCCGAAGGACCTGTGGTTCAGCTCAACGACTTGCGGCTCTGGTGCGAGCGCGGCCCTGTGGCGGCCCAGGTGCACCGGGTGGCGACCACCCAGGTGGCGCCGACGGGTGCCGACTGGTTCGAGATCCGCCGCTAGTGGCAACCCACGCTGCCGAGCTCTGGCTGCTGCGCCATGGCGCCACCGAATGGGCGCGCAATGGCCGCCACACCGGCCGCACCGACCTGCCGTTGCTGGCCGAGGGAGAGGCCGAGGCTCTTGCCCTGGGTCCGGCCTTGGCCGGGATTGACTTCGATGCCGTGTTTGTGAGCCCGTTGCAGCGGGCCCGCCGCACCGCCGAGCTGGCCGGTCTGGGGGCATCGGCCCAGGCCATGGCCGACCTTCAGGAATGGGATTACGGCGATTACGAGGGAATCACCACAGCGGCGATCCGCAGCGAGCACCCCGCTTGGACCCTCTGGGCCGATGGCTGTCCCGGCGGCGAACAGGCCGACCAGGTGCAGCAGCGCTGCGAGCGGGTGATCGCGGCGGCATTGGCTGTCGGGCCCGCCCCGCGGGTGGCGCTGGTGGCCCATGGGCACATCCTGCGGGCTCTGGCCGGCACCTGGCTGGGCCTGGGGGCCCGTGGCGGCGCACTGCTGAGCCTGTCGACCGCCACCCTCAGTGTGGTGGGCTTCGAGCGGGAGCAGCGGGTGCTGCTGCGCTGGAATAGCCCGGTTGCCTGAGCTCCGCTCCTGTGCTGATTCCCCTGGCCGCAGCGACGCCGTTGCCCTCTCTGCTGGCCCAACTGTTGACCTTTGCGCTGACCATCGGCTTCTCGCCCCTGCACATCGCCCTGCTGCTGCTGCTGTTGCTGGGACCCAACCCGCTGCGACGCGGCGGCCTGCTGGTTGTGGTCTGGATTGCGACCGCGGCGCTGACGATCGTGCTGTTGCTCACCGTGGGCCACGGTCTGCTGCTCACCATGGACAAGGGCACCAGCCACCGCACCGGACTTGATCTGGTGGCGGCCGGGGCCTTGTTGGGGCTAGGCCTCAAGGAACTGCTGTCCAGCCGCGAGGACCAGGGGCAGCCCCCCGCCTGGGCGGCCCAGCTCGATCGCTTGTGCCGCAGGGCACTGACGCCGCTGCTGGCGATCAGTGCGCTGCTGGAGGTGGTGAGCCCCGACGATCTGTTTCTGTTTGCCAAAAGCGCGGGGACCTTGTTGGCCGGTCACCTCGACAGCCTGCACGAAGCGCTGTTCACCGCGTTGTTCAGCCTGACCTCGGCGACGTTGCTGCTGCTGCCGCTGCTGGCGATGCTGCTGCTGGGGCAGCAGCGCGTGTTGCCGGTGCTCGAGCGCGGCAAGCAGTGGCTGCTGCAACGCGGCGATGGGCTGGTGGGGGTCCTGGGGATTGGTTTGGCCCTCTATTTGGGCTGGCAGGGCTTGGATGGCCTGCGGATCGGATAAACCGCAACCGCTGACTGACCCGCTCAGGGTCAGAGCGTGTCGAACCAGCGTTGCCACACCGCCTGGTCGCCGCTGCCACCGCCAGGGTTCCCAGGGGCGGCCATCACGGTGACCGCGGTGCTGGCGCGGCTCACCGCCACGTACACCAGCTGTTGGCGCAGCACCGGGTCGTCGGGCCAGAACACGTCGGCGTCGATGAACACTTCGCCGAAGGTGCTGCCCTGGCTGCGGTGCACGGTCAGCACCGCGGCCGGCCCCAGTGAGGCGAACGCATCGCGCAGCAGAAAAAAGCGGCGCCACAGCGCCTTGGCATCCTGTTTGGCCCCGGCGCTGCCGGCGGCGCGGGCCTGTTGGCGCAGGCGCTGCAGGACCGCATCGACACGGCGGCGGCCATCGCTGCCGACGGCTGGCAACAGCCGCAGCGACAGTTGGGTTTCGCCGGCATCGACCGCGGCCTTGAGGGTGTCGATCACCGGCACCGTGAGGCCAGGTCCCAGATCGGCCTGGCCCAGGCCCAGGTCGGCCAGGTCGAAGCGTTCGGGCGTCACATCACGCACCACCAGCTCCCGGTTCGAGCCCAGCACCATGTCGGGTTCTTCGGCCACGGCTTCGGCGGCTTCTTCGCCGGCGGTGCAGGCCGGCGCCATCACGGCGCTGCGGCTGATCAGCACCTCGCCGGGCAGCACCGGCAGCTGGTCGGCCATCTCGCCATGCAGGGCCCGGCGTGCGATCGGCACCAACCGCTCCAGCGAGCGGTTGGTGTAGCAAAGTATCCTGGCGTGATCCGGATTGTCGAGTTCGACACTGCGCCGCAGGGCGGTCTGGGCCTGCTCGAGCCACGCCTCAGGCGCCAGGCAGGCCACCTGGCCGGCGTCGCTGCGCACCGGTGGCAACGGCGGTGGGCGGCGGCAGGGCAACTGGCCGCTGCGAATGCCGTTGGCCAGGTGCAGCACCGGCCCCTGATGGCGCACCACCTGTTGCAGGTCGGCCCGTTGGCAGCGTTTGAGGGCAAACACCGGACTGCTGGGTTCGCCCACCGGCGGCAACTGGGCCGGGTCGCCCACGAACACCAGGCGGGTGCCAAAGGCATGGGCGCAGCGCAGGCTGATCTCCAGCAGGCTGCTGTCGACCATCGAGGCCTCATCGATGAGCACCAGAGCCAGGTGCTCCAAGGCGGCAGCGGTCTGGGAGGTCTCTTCGCAGCGCTCGAGATCCCCCTGGCGTTTGAGCTTGAGCCGCAACAGGCGGTGAATCGTGGCTGGAAACCAGGTGGGGCGCAGTCCCGCCGCCGACAGGTGGCTGCGCAGCACCCCCACGGCTTTGTGGGTGGGGGCGGCGACGGTCCAGCACAGGCCGGCGGCTTCGGCGGCTGCCAACAGCCGCATCGATAGAAAGGTCTTGCCCGCACCAGCAAAACCGCTGAGCACAAACGGGGTGCCGCGCTCGGGCGCCTCGAGCCAAGCGGCAAAGGCCGCTTCGGCCCGCTGCTGATCGGCTGTCAGGCCCGCAGCCTGGATCATCCCAGCGGTTGGATCAGGCCCCAGTGCAGCGCCAGCTGCCAGGGGGATCCCAGCAACACCAGGCCAGGCAGGGCCACCAGTGGGCCGATCAGGCTGCCCACCAGCACCTCAAGGCGGGTGTGGCCCAGGTTCTCCTTGAGCGGTTTGAGCGCTGCGGCCCCAGAGGAGCCTGCCGCCAGCCCGTTGACCCGGGCGGCGGTGTTGCCGGCCGCCCGCCGCACACCGCTGGCGTCGTAGAGCACGACAAAACAGAGCGTGGCGGCCAAGGCGAACAGCGGCGCGTCAAACCCGAGCTGGTTGCCGATGCCTGCCGCCGTTCCGGTCATCAGCGCCGAGTGGCTCGATGGCATCCCGCCGGTTTCGACCAACACCTTGGGGTTCCAGCGGCGGTGCAGCACCAGTTCGATCACCAGCTTGGACAGCTGGGCCACGCCACAGGCCGCGAGGCCCCACCACATCACACCGTTGTCGAGCAGGCCCAGCAGACCGGGCGCACTGGTGATGGCCGTGGGATCGCTCAACGATCCCGCCCGGTGATGTAGTCGGCCAGGGCCAGCAGCGGGGCCGCCTGGTCGCTCCAGGGGGCCAGGGCCGCCTTGGCTTCGTCGACCAGGGCCTGGGCCCGGCGGCGCGACTCGTCGAGTCCCAGCAGTTTGGGGTAGGTGGTTTTGTCGGCGGTCAGGTCCTTGCCGGCGGTCTTGCCCAGCACCTCGCTGCTGGCGGTGACATCAAGGATGTCGTCGATGATCTGGAACGCCAGGCCGATGCCGCGGGCATAGGTGCGCAGGGCCGCCAGCAGGGCCTCGGGTGCCCCTGCGATCAGGGCACCGCAGAGCACGCAAGCGCGCAGCAGGGCGCCGGTCTTGTGCAGGTGGATGTATTCGAGCGTGTCGAGATCGACGCTCTTGCCCTCGCACTCCAGATCCACCACCTGGCCGCCCACCAGCCCGGGCGCCCCAGAGGCCAGGCTGAGCTCCCCCACCACCGCCAGCAGCCGTTCGGCCGGCACGCCAGGGCTGCGCAGGGACACCATTTCAAAGGCGCGGGTCAACAGGGCATCCCCGGCCAGGATGGCGTTGGCTTCGCCGTACACCTTGTGATTGGTGGGCCGGCCGCGGCGCAGATCGTCGTTGTCCATGGCTGGTAGGTCGTCATGGATCAGCGACATGGTGTGCACCATCTCAAGCGCCACCGCTGTTGGCATGGCCTGGGTCGCGTCGCCTCCGGCAAGCTCACAGGCCGCCAGACACACGATCGGCCGCAGGCGCTTGCCGCCAGCCAGCAGGGAGTAGCGCATGGCCTCGCGCAGGCGTTCGGGGCGCTCAGGGCCCAGGGAGGCATCGAGCGCAGCCTCGACCTGCTGGCGTGCTGCCTCCAGGTAAACGGCAAAATCGAACGGGGCCGTCACCGCCGCGGTCATGGCACTGCACAGCACTGAGGTTGGTGGCGATTCTCTCAGGCCGTTGCCACCCCCCTTCAGGGCAGCAGGTCGTGCAGCGGATTGTCCACCCCGCAGCGCGCACACCAGCTGCTGACGGTGTTGACCAGCAGCATCGTCACGGTCATGGGGCCGACGCCCCCCGGGACCGGGCTGATGGCGCTGGCGATCGGCTCCACCTCGGCGAAGCGCACATCGCCGCAGAGGCCCCCTTCGGACCTGCGGTGGATGCCCACGTCCACCACCACCGTTCCTGGACTGACGTGCTCGGCACCGATCATCTCGGGCCGGCCGGCGGCGACCACCAGCACCTCGGCCTGGCGCGTCAGGGCCGCCAGATCGCGGCTGCGCGAGTGGGCCACCGTGACCGTGGCGTTGGCGGCCTGCAGCATCAGGGCCATCGGCTGGCCCACCAGGATGCTGCGGCCCACCACCACAGCCCGCTTGCCGGCCAGGTCGATGCCGGCGGCCCTCAGCAGGGCCATCACCCCGGCGGGCGTGCAGCTGCGGGGGCCGGGCTCGCCCTTGAGCAGGCGCCCCAGGTTGAGGGTGTGCAGGCCGTCGGCGTCCTTTTCGGGGTCGATGGCGGCCAGCAGCGGGCCCTCGTCAAGACCGGACGGCAGCGGCAGCTGCAACAAAATGCCATCGACTGCCGGGTCGGCATTGAGGCGTTGAATCGTCGTCAGCACCTCGGCCGCGGGGGTGTCCGCGGCCAGGTGAGCGCCGTGATTGCTGATGCCAACCCGGGTGCAGGCCTTTTCTTTGTTGGCGACATACACCCCGCTGGCTGTGTCATCGCCAACCCGCAGCACCGCCAATCCTGGCGGCCTGCCGGCCTGGCTCAGGCCCGCCGCGATCACCTGGCTGAGGCGGGTTTCGATCTGGCCTGCCAGTTGGCGGCCGTCCAGACGGGTGGCCATGGGCACCACGGGGATTGGAAGGGCTAGCGTTTCATGATGCGATGGCGCCAGCCCCAGGCCCGGCTCAAGGCCCTATGGCGGGCGTTGCTGCGGCTGCAGCGCCCGCAGCAGTCGCCTGCGGTCTGGCGCGGGCGCGACACCGTCTCGGTGGCCATGGTCTGCGTGCTGGTGGCCCTGCTGGCCAGCTGGCCGCTGCTGGTCGAGCCCAGCATCCGCGCTGGCATGCCGGCACCGTTCACGGCCCGGGCCCCCAAGGCCGCCACCGTGGTCGACAGCACAGCTCTCGAAGAGCGTCGGCTGCAGCTGCTGCCCCGCACCACCGTGCAGATCGTCGATCAGCGGGCGAGCCTGGCGATTCAGCGCCGGCTGGACACCAGCCTGTCGCAGCTTCACGACCGCGTCGATCGGCCCGCTGCAGGCCTGAGTGCGATGCCGCTCACCGACGCTGAGCAGGGGTGGCTGCGCAGTCTGGATGCCGCCGGTTGGGCCCAATGGGAGCGCGACCTGCGCCAGGCCCAGCTGCGCATGCTGAGCCAGGGGCTCAGCGGCGGCCTGGCCGAGAGCCAGCTGCTCACGGCGGCGACCCTGCATTTGGACGAACTGCCCCCGATCGCCCGCGGCCTGGGGGCGCGTCTGCTCGGTCGCTCGCTGCTGGGGCAGGCCAACCTGCGGGTGGATCCGTCCCTCAGCCAGCGGCGCATCGAAGCTCTGATCAGCCAGCAGGGCATTCCGACGATCGCCGTGCGGCAGGCCGATTTGATCACCCGGCAGGGCGAACCGGTGAGCCCCCAGTCCCTCGATGTGCTCGATTACTTCGGCCTGGTCAACCGCCGGCCACGCCCCCTGGCCTGGTTCGCGGTGTTTGCCCAGGGGATCGCCGCCGCCGCCGTGATGGTGCTGCTGCTGCGCCGCGCCCGTGCCTGCCTTGAGCCGCGCCAGGCGCTGCTGGCCCTGGGCAGTTTGCTGCTGGTTCAAGGGGCGTGCCTGTGGTTGGGGCCCTTGGCCAGCCCCCTGGTGCTGCTGGTGCCCCCCACCCTGCTGCTGGCCCAGGGCCTGGGAACCGCAGCCGGGCTCAGCTGGCTGGCCGTGTCCTGTCTGGTGTTGCCGTTGCCCTACGGGGGGCTGGCCGACCTGCGTCTGTTTCTGGCGGCCGGGGTGGCTGCTGCTGGCGCCATTGCTGCCGGGCGCCAGCGCAGTCGGGCCGAGCTGCTGCAGCTGTCGGTGTTGCTGCCGACCGCGGCGGTGTTGTTGCAGGCAGGGTTGCTGCAGGGGCGCAGTCAATTGGCTCAGGTGGATCTGCTGGGCGAGTCGCTGTTGCTGGCCGGTCTGTTGCTGGTGGGTCTGCTGCTGGCTCCTCTTGTCGAGCAACTGTTCGGTCTGCTGACCCGCTCGCGCCTGCTCGAGCTGGCCGATCTCGAGCGGCCCCTGCTGCGCCGTCTGTCGCGCGAAGCGCCGGGAACCTTCGAGCACACCCTGATGATTGCCGGCCTGGCCGAGGAGGGGGCGCGGGCGATCGGCGCCGATGTCGACCTGGTGCGCACGGGTTCGCTGTATCACGATGTCGGCAAGCTGCATGGGCCCGCCTGGTTCATCGAGAACCAGACCGACGGCGCCAATCCCCACGACACCCTCGACGACCCCCACGCCAGCGCCGCGATCCTGCAGGCCCATGTCGACGAAGGGCTCAAGCTCGCCCGGCGCTACCGCCTGCCGCGCCCACTGGCTGATTTCATCCCCGAGCACCAGGGCACGCTGAAGATGGGCTACTTCCTGCACCAGGCCCGCGAGCGGGACCCAGCGGTGCCCGAAACGGCGTTTCGCTACCGCGGCCCCCGCCCCCGCAGCCGCGAGACAGCGATCTTGATGTTGGCCGACGGCTGTGAAGCCGCCCTGCGCTCGCTGCCGCCGAACACCAGCGAGGCTGAAGCCCAGGCGATGGTGCGGCGTCTGATCGAGGCGCGTCTGGTTGACGGCCAATTGGCCCTCAGCGGCCTGGGCCGCGCCGAGCTCGAGCTGGTGATCCGCGCCTTTGTGCGGGTCTGGCGGCGCATGCGCCATCGCCGCATCCCCTACCCGATTGCGCCGCGCCGTGCGTTCAGCGCCTGAGCTCCCGCAGTTTGCGCTCGAGCACCACCCCAGCCGGAACCAGCGTCACCAGGTTGGCCACCAGCACAGGCCCATCCCGGTTCAGCAGTCCATAGAGCGCCCACAGGCTGATGCCACTGGTGAACAGCAGATACATGCGCAGCGAAATGCCGCTGGTGTCACCGCTGCGCAGGGTTTTCAGCGCCTGGGGGAAGAAGCTCAGCGTCGTCAACATCGCTTCCGTGTATCCCAGCAGCCGGATGAAGACGTCAAGCATGGCCCTGGCGCAGCTGCGTGCAGGTCCAGATCTAGGTCATGTTTGACCGCGGTCTGTGGCCAATGGCGCGCTGAGCCGCCAGGATCGGAGCAGGCTTTCAATGGCGCTGCCTGCAGCGTCCTCTGACCATGGTCTCTGCCACTGATCCGCGCCCGGAACCGCTCGACAACGAGATGGTGATGCCGACCTGGCTGTTCTGGCTGCAGTTGGGCCTGAGCACAATGCTGGCGGTGCTGTTTGTGGTCACCCTGGTCAAAACCCGCCAGCAGAGCCTGGCCATTCGCGACCTGCAGGACAAGATCGCCGGCATCGAGAACAGTCGGGCCCTCGATCGCACGACGGCGATCGAAGACCAGCTGCGCAGCACCTCTGAGCGGCTGCAGGCGGTCGAACGGCAAGGGGCCCAGATGGCGGCCCTGATCGCCGAAAACGCCCGCTTGCGCCAGGCCGCGAACAGTGCCGCGGCCGAACGGGTCACCCCCACGCCCCCACCGGCCCTCGATGGCGCGGTGCCGCCGCCGCCTCCGATTAAGCCCTGATCACCCTTTGACCGCGTCGCCGCTGGCGCTGGGCAGGATCTGTCGCTGCAGGGCGATGAACAGCAGCAGCACCGGCACGATTGACACCACCGAGCCTGCCGCCACCAGGCGCCAGTCGAGGGAGAAGCTGCTGGCCAGCTGCTGCAGCCCCAGTGGCAGGGTGTACAGCTGCGGTTCATCAAGAATCACCAGGGGCCAGAGAAAATCGCTCCAGGTGCCGATGAACACAAACATGGCCAACGTGATCAGGTCAGCCTTGGCGGCCGGAATCATCACGTTCCACCACTCGCCGATCGGGGTGCAGCCGTCGCAGCGCGCCGCTTCTTCCAGTTCGACCGGCACCCCCACAAAGCTCTGACGCAGCAGAAAGATGCCGAAGGCCGTCGCAGCCTGCGGAATGATCAGGGCTGCCAGGGTGTTGCGCAGGCCGAGCTGCACCATCAGCAGATACAACGGGATCATCACCACCTGAAAGGGGATCAGGATCGTTGCCACCACAAGAGCCAGCACCAGGCCGCGGCCCCTGAACTGCAGCCGTGCCAGCGGATAGGCCGCCAGCGAGCAGAACAGCAGATTGCACAGCACGGCCAGGCCGCTGACGATGCTGCTATTGATAAGGTAGGTGAGCATCGGGTTCTGGCTAAACAGCCGCCCGTAGGCCTCCAGGCTTGGTTGCAGCGGCAGCAGCGCCGGCGGGCTGGCAAAGATGTTTTCGGCCGGGCCCTTGAGCGAGGTGCTCACCAGCCACAGCAGCGGCACCAGCATCGCCAGGGCGACCAGCAGCAGGGCTGCCAGCTGCAGTGCGGTGGCCAGGGTGGGGCGCTTCACACCCGCGGCCGCTGGGCCAGCGGCAGGTCACCCACCACCGGCAGCGGCCCCTTCTGGGGATGCAGGGGCTGGCTGCGGCCGCCGGCCACCAGCCGGTTGAGCGCGTTGACAAACGCCTGCGCTGCCGCCACGACGATGTCGGTGTCTGCCGCATGGCCCGAATAGAGCACCCCATCGGCCCGCAGCCGGATCGTTACCTCACCCATGGCGTCAATGCCCTCGGTGACGCTTTTCACCGAGAACTCCACCAGCTCGTTGGGGACGTTGGCCAGGCGGTTGAGGGCCTGACACACCGCATCTACCGGGCCGGTGCCGATCGCCGCCTCAGTCAGTTCGGCGCCGTCGGTGTTGATCAGGGTGATCGTGGCGGTGGGTTGCAGGCCGGTGCCGCAGCTCACCTGCACGCTCTTGAGGCTGTAACGCGGTTCGTCGGCCTGCTGCACCTGCTCGCTGACAATCGCCTCCAGGTCGCGGTCGCTGATCTCGCGCTTGCGGTCGGCCAGCTCCTTGAAGCGAGCAAAGGCATCATCGAGATCATCGCGCTCGAGCTGGTAGCCCAGCTCTTCGAGCCGTGCGCGAAAGGCACTGCGACCGCTCAGCTTGCCCAACGAGATGCGGTTGTCGGCCAGGCCCACGGTGCGGGCGTCGATGATCTCGTAGGTCAGGCGGTTCTTGAGCACCCCGTCCTGATGGATGCCGCTTTCGTGGGCAAAGGCATTGGCGCCCACGATCGCCTTGTTGGGCTGCACGGCCATGCCGGTGAGGTTGCTCACCAGGCGCGAGGTCTTGGTGATTTCCTCGGTGCGCACCGCAGTCAGGGGTTCCGTGCTTTCTGCCGGCCGACCCAAAAACGGATTGAAGTAGCTGCGACGCACATGCAGCGCCATCACCAGCTCTTCGAGCGAGGCGTTGCCGGCCCGCTCGCCGATGCCGTTGATCGTGCATTCGAGCTGGCGGGCCCCGTTCTTGACCGCTTCCAGGAAGTTGGCCACCGCCAGGCCCAGGTCGTTGTGGCCATGCACCGAGATCACGGCTTGATCGATGTTGGGCACCTGGGCGTTGATGCCGGCGATCAGCGCGCCGAATTCGGCCGGCGTGGCGTAGCCCACCGTGTCAGGGATGTTGATCGTGGTGGCGCCGGCCTGGATGGCGGCTTCGATCACCTGGTGCATGAAGTCGGGGTCGCTGCGGCCGGCGTCCTCGCAGCTGAACTCGACGTCGTCCACCAGCGAGCGGGCGTAGGCCACCATCTCGGCGGTGATGGCCAGCACCTCGGCGCGGGTTTTGCGCAGTTTGTGCTCGAGGTGAATGTCGCTGGTGGCGATGAAGGTGTGGATGCGGCGGTGGGCCGCCGGGGCCACTGCATCGGCACAGGCTTTGATGTCGCCGGCCGCGGCGCGGGCCAGCCCGCAGATCGTGGGGCCGTCCGGGGTGCCGACGCTGGCGGCAATGCGCTGCACGGCGTTGAAGTCGCCGGGGCTGGCAAAGGGGAAGCCAGCCTCGATGATGTCCACACCCAGGCGCGCCAGCTGCTGGGCAATCGCCAGTTTTTCTTCCAGGTTCAGGCTGGCGCCAGGCGACTGCTCGCCGTCCCGCAGGGTGGTGTCAAAAATCAGGACTCGGCCGGGATCGCGGGCCATGGCTGGATTCAGGCGCCCTTATGCGGAGCAAGTATGAGTTAGCCCCATTCTAGGGGCGTGATGGGCCCTTGCTCGTGAAGGCCTGGATCAGGGTGTCCTCGACGGCGCCGCCGTCGGCTTCCAGGCAGACCCGCACAGGGTGGCTCCGGGAGTCGTTGATCAGGGCGCCAGCGGCCTTCCGATCGAGGATGCGCCGGGGTTGTCCCTGCCAGTTGAGCAAGGACTGCTTGCCGGCTGCTTCAAAAGGTTGGCTGCGCTGGTCAGGATCAGTTGAAGCCAGCACGCGCAGGTGGCGCGTCTCCAGCCGTCGGCACAGCTCAGGACGCAAAGCCAGTACGGCGGCCATGGGGTCCCAGTGAAAATACTCTCCCAACTCCGGCTTCAGCAGTTGTGCGAACCAATTGCTAGTTGCGTTGGCATCGGCCCAAACAGTTTCGCGCCGAAACCGATCCACAAATGACCGGGTGAGCGGCACTTTGTTTGTCGCGTCAAGTGGTACCAGCCGAATC
>VGQR01000004.1 GCA_016882345.1 Cyanobacteria bacterium K_DeepCast_35m_m2_023 | reverse complement strand
CTCGAGCCCTGGTCCGCTGCAGTGATGCACCAGCTTGTACTCGGCGGCTCCCAAACGGGGATGACCAGCCGCCGCACCGAAGCGGGCCCGATCGATCAAGACCTGTGGGTGCTCGATGCGCACCCCCATGGCAAAGGGCTTGGCCTCGAGCGCCACGCCCTGGCGCGCGAGGCCCTCGAACAGATCGCGGGCGCTGTGCCCTGGCGCCAGCACCACCTGGGCGGCGACGAGTTCCTCCCCAGAGGCCAGGCGAACACCGCGCACGCGCCGACCAGCCGGATCGAGCAACAAGGCATCAACGCGGCTCTCGAATCGGACCGAGCCCCCCAGGGCCTCGATGCGCCGGCGCAAGCCCCGAACCACGGTGGCCAACTTGAAGGTGCCGATGTGCGGATGGTGCAGCGTCAAGATCTCGGGATTGGCTCCGGCGGCCACCAGCTCCTCGAGCACCTTGCGCTGGTAGGGGAGCGGTTCGCTCACCTGGCTGTACAGCTTCCCATCCGAAAACGTGCCGGCCCCACCCTCGCCGAACTGGGCATTGGATTCGGGATCGAGCGGCCGATCCCCCCGCCAGAAGCCGAAGGTGTCGGCGGTGCGGCGCTTGACATCCTTGCCCCGTTCAAGCAACAACGGCCGCAACCCCAACTGCGCCAGCACGAGCGCGGCAAAGTAACCGCAGGGGCCCGCCCCCACCACCACCGGCCTGGGCTGCGCCACAGCGCGTTGGGGCAGCTGGGGTAAGCGATAACGGCGATCAGGGGCGGGCTGCAGCTGGGGGTCGCGGGCCCAGCGACGGCCCAGCCGTTGCAGCAAGGGCTGATCGTCGACCAGCTCGAGATCGAGGCTGTAGACGAGTTGGATCGCATCCTGGCGGCGGGCATCGACGCTGCGTTTGGTCACAGCCCAGCCCTGCAGCTGATCGGGCTGCAGCCGCAGGCGCTTGCCAATGGCTGCGGCCAGCTCGCTGTCGTCGTGGTCCAGCGGCAGCTTGAGGCCGCTCAGGCGCCACAACCGTGGGTGCTGCACAACGGAGCCATCAAGCTGAGGATTCATGTCAACAGCCAACGGAGCGGGGCCACCGGTGCGATGGTGCTTCCATTGTCGAGCAGGCCATGGCCCTGACCCACTGCCCGTTGTGCATCGGCCTGGCGGTGCTCAGTGCCGGCCGCTGTCTGGCCCATGCCGTGCTGGTCTGGCAGCTGACGCCTGAGCCTGCGCCTCGAGCTTGGCGACCTGCAGTCGCCCAGGGATGAGCGCATCGGGATTGAGACTGATCGAATCAATCCCCTGCTCGAGTAAAAACGTCAGCACCGCGGGGTTGTCACTGGGAGCCTGACCGCACAGCCCGATCGGCTTGCCCCAGCGATGGGCCTTGGCAATGGCCTCAGCGATCAGCGCCAGAACGGCGGCATGGCTCTCATCAAAGAGATCCGCCACCAGGGCCGAATCTCGGTCCAGCCCCAGGGTCAGCTGGGTCAGGTCATTGGAGCCGATCGAGAACCCATCGAAACGCTCGGCAAACGCTTCCAGCTGCAGGACATTGGCTGGCAGCTCGACCATCATCCAGACCTGCAAGCCGTCGCGGCCGCGCTCGAGTCCCGCTGCAGCCATGGCGCTCAGCACCGCATCGGCTTCGGCGGGGGTGCGGCAAAAGGGGACCATCGCCGTCGCATTGACCAGGCCGAGATCGCAGCGCACTCGCCGCAGGGCCTCACACTCGAGGGCAAAGGCCGGGGCAAAGGCAGCACTGCGATAGCGCGATGCCCCACGCCAACCCAACATCGGGTTCTGCTCCTGGGGCTCAAACAACTCACCCCCCAGCAGGCGGGCGTATTCGCTGCTCTTGAAATCCGAAAAGCGCAGCAGCACGGGTCGCGGATAGAACGCGGCTGCCATGCGGGCCATGCCCTCGGCCAGCCGCTCGACATAGAACGCCGCACCACTGGCTGCGGGGGCGATCCGCCGACTGATCGCCTCGCGCAGCGCGCCAGGCGCGAGCTGGTCGAGCTGCAGCAGGGCGAGCGGATGCACGCCAACCTGATTGGCGATGATGAATTCCAGTCGGGCCAGGCCGACGCCATCACTCGGGCACTGGCCCAGCTGAAACGCCTGCTCGGGATTGCCCAGATTGAGCATCACCCGGGTGCGGGTGTGGGGCAGATCGGCCAGCTCCTGCTCGTCGATCCGAAACGGCAACAGTCCGGGATAGACGTGTCCCTGCTCGCCCTCACAGCAGCTGGCGGTGATGGCCGCACCATCGGCGATGCGCCGGGTGCCAACACCCGTGCCGACAATGGCCGTCAGGCCCATCTCACGGGCAATGATCGCCGCATGGCAAGTGCGGCCTCCCTGGTCGGTGATCACGGCGCTGGCCCGCCGCAGGATCGGCTCCCAGTCGGGATCGGTGCGTGAACTCACCAGCAGGTCACCGTCGTGGAAGCGCTCCATCTGGCTGGGGTCGTCGAGCACGCGGGCG
Source organism: Cyanobacteria bacterium K_DeepCast_35m_m2_023 (assembly GCA_016882345.1). Next base: position 18,210 of record VGQR01000004.1, on the reverse strand, counting down.
ACGCCGCTGCTGACCGCACTGCCGATGGCCCGACCGCTGACCAACGGCACGGCCCCATGGGCTTGCAGGTGCCAGCGGCGCAGCAGGGTGGGACGTTGGCGAGCCTGCACCGTCTCGGGCCGGGCCTGCAGGATGAACAGCTCACCGGTGTCGCCATCCTTGGCCCATTCGATGTCCATCGGCGTCGGCAGGCCGCGGCGGGCACTGGTGTGGGCCTCGATTTGCACCGCCCAGCGGGCCAGCTGCAGGACCTCGGCATCGGTGAGCGCAAACCGCTGCTGCAGCGCCTGCGGCACCGGCTGTCGCTGCAGTCCACCCGCGGGATCGCACACCAAACGCTCGGCCTTGCTGCCAAGCCGCCGGCTCACAATCGCCCCATAACCCTGGGCCAGGGTGGGCTTGAACACAAGCCACTCGTCGGGATTGACCGAGCCCTGCACCACCGATTCGCCAAAGCCATAGGCGCCGTTGATCAGCACCACATCGCGGCAACCGCTTTCGGTGTCGAGGCTGAACAGCACACCGGCCGCCCCGCGATCGACCCGCACCAGCCGCTGCACGCCGACCGACAGGGCCACCGCCAGATGGTCAAAGCCGTGCTGCTGTCGGTAGACGATGGCGCGATCGGTGAACAGCGACGCCAGACAGTGGCGGCAGGCGGCCATCAGCGCCGGCACCCCCTCGACATTGAGCAGGGTGTCCTGCTGACCCGCAAAACTGGCCTCGGGCAGATCTTCTGCCGTGGCGCTGGAGCGCACCGCCACCGGGCCACCACCCAGAGCCCCATAGGCCGCCGTGATCTGCGTCTCCAACACCGCCGGCCAAGGGGCGGAGGCGAGCAACTGACGCGCGGCTGCGCCGGCCCGCTGCAGCTCATCCAGATCGTTGGCATCAAGACCCGCCAGCAGAGCCGCGAGGCGGTCGCGCACACGCCCGTGCCCCTGCGAATCGGATTGCTCGAGCAGCAACTGATAGGCCTCAGCTGTGGTCGCAAACCCAGGCGGAACAGGGACTCCTGCTGCGGCAAGGTGCTGCTGCATCTCACCCAACGCGGCGTTCTTGCCGCCAACGCGGGCGATGTCATCCAACCCCACGCTCGCCAGGGGTAGTACCAACTGCGACATGCAGGCCTCAGACACGGCGCTGGTGCCACTGTGACGAGCTCACGAGCGGTCAGCGGTCGCTGGTGTTCACCGGTGCACCTGCTTAGGCTGAAGCTGCTGCATCTCTTCTGTTGATTCGTCGCACCCTTGCAGGACTTGGATGGTCCCTGCGTCGCACCCTTCCGGCAGCACGCGCAACCCTGCTGGCAAGCCTTCCCCTGCTCTGCGCTGCACCGATCGTGTTGTCGCCGGCGGCGGCTCTGGCGATCCCCGAGGCCCAGGCGATCGAGAAACTCGCCGTGATCCCGGTGTTTGTGCTGACCAATGATCAAGGGGTGCCACTGCCGATCCCCCGCGACAAAACCCTGATCCTGCCCATGTATCTGGATCGGAAGATGGCCGAAACCGAACTGGCGAATTTCAACAAGGCCAATGCACAACTCAAGGCCCGTGTGCTGCCGATTCCCCTCAATGTCGCCAACGACAAAGTGCAGGAACTCAACAAACAGCTCAAGGACGGCCGCACCCTGATCGCCCCGGTGGTGCCTCGTCCCGTGGATCTGAAAGAGGCGGCGGCAATCTTGAACAAGCAAGGGGTGACCGACAAGCAGATCCAAGAGGGTCTGAACACCCCTGTGTTCTTCACCCGCCCATTCCTGACGATCAATACACCCCAGGGACAGCGCGGCGTGTTTTTCTTCCGCTACGACGACCTGCAGAAAGCCTTGTCGGCTATCCCCGACGCCAACAAGTTGGTGCCCCAGGCCGCGGACCTCACAGCCGCCGTGCGCGAAATCGTCAAAGCCAAGGAAGATGTGTTCGTGTTTTTCCCCACGCCGGACTACTTTGCCCTGGTGCAGGAACAGCAGCGCCAGCAGCAACAGACACCAGCTGCAGGTAGCGCCCCGGCCCCTGCGCCGGCCCCAAAGCCCTGAGCCCTGATCCGATCAGTCAGCCCTGATCGTTCGATTCAGGCAACAACTGGGCCAACAATCCCGCGGCCATCAGCACCCCACCCAAGACCAGGGCGAGGGTGCGATTGGCCGCAGCAGGGCCGTCGGCCCAGACCGCAGCAGCCAAAAACGCCCCGCCCAGGAGCAACGAGGGCACCAACACGATGCCTTTGGCCGTGCGATTGAGGCTCACGCTGATGCCGAGCAGCCAGGTTCGAGCTGGCCAAAGCCGGCGGCGGCCAGATCGCTGGCCACGTCGCTGCCCCGATCCAGACGAACGACCTGGGCCAGCAGCTGGCCATTGCTGCTGCCCTGGGGCTTGAAGTTGACCCGGGTGCGGCGCGGTAGGTCGCGGCGCAGCCAATCGGTCGCAGCCATCGACTGCTCAGGACTCAGATCAAGGCAAGCCAGGCTGATGGTGTACGTGCGGTTTTGGTCGCCCACCTGCAGCAGGGTGGCACTGCGCACCTGCAGCACCTCGGCGGCAACAGCCGGCAGCACCGGCAGCGACAACACCAAGCCAATGGCCAGGGCCAGCTGCAGGATGCGGCGGCACACAACGCTGGCGGCGATCCCGTCTCTCAAGCTCAAAGCCGGGCGCCGCAGCTGGGGCAGAACAGGTGCGAGCTGGCGGTGGTGGACCCGCAGCTGTTGCACTGGCGGCTGGTGTCAATGGCCAGTTCGGGGTGGCTCGGCAACCCGACCATCTGGGCATTGCTCGCGCCGGGGGGAACCATTGGGTAACAGTTCTCGTTCCGACGGACCCGCACATCGATGAAGGCCGGGCCCGGATGGGCCAGGGCCGCGGTCAGGCGCTCCAGCAGCTGGCTGCGCTCGCTGATCTGGATGCCACGCACGCCAAAGGCCTCGGCCAGGGCGACGAAATCAGGCATCCCACCAGTCATCTCGGAGGCGCTGTAGCGCTCTTCGTAGAAACTCTCTTGCCACTGGCGCACCATGCCCTGCCAGCCGTTGTTGAGCACCACCACCTTGACCGGCAGGTTGTACTGACTGAGGGTGCCGAGCTCCTGGATGTTCATCAGGATGGAGGCATCACCGGCGACGCAGATCACCTGCTCGGCGGGGTGGGCCATCTGCACACCCATGGCCGCCGGCATGCCGAACCCCATGGTGCCGAGGCCAGCGCTGCTGATCCAGCGGCGGGGTCCGTTGCGCAGGTACTGGGCCGCCCACATCTGGTGCTGACCCACATCGGTGGTGTAGAAGGCGTGCGGGGCGAGATCACGCAGGGCGATGACCACTTCCTGGGGTGCGATCTCACCCTCGGGTGTGGGCACCACGAGGTGATAGTTCTGCGTCCAGGAAGCGATGCGTGCCAGCCAGGCCTCGGTGCGCCCCTGGGAGTCTTCGCCAACCGAACGCTGCAACAGGCGTTCCAGGGCAGCGCGCACATCGGCAACGACCGGCACGTCCGGATGGCGGGTCTTGCCCATCTCGGCCGCGTCGATGTCGATGTGGATCACCTGAGCCCGAGGGGCGAAGCCATCGAGACGACCGGTGACGCGGTCATCAAAGCGGGCGCCGGTGGCGATCAACAGATCGCACTCGGTGACAGCGAAATTGGCATAAGCCGTGCCGTGCATGCCGAGCATGCCCACCGACAGCGGATGGTTCTCGTCAAAGGCCCCCTTGCCCATCAACGTGGTGGTGACCGGCAGCTTGAAACGCTCGGCCAGCTGCAGCACCTGGGCATGGGCAGCGCTGCTGATCGCCCCACCACCCACGTACAACAGGGGGCGACGGGCCTGACGAATCAGCTCGAGGGCCGCATCGATCGCCTGGTCCTTGGGCTGGGGGGGCAAACGAAAGCCGGCCGGTTTGACCGTGCCTGGCTCGACGGGCAGGTAATCGAATTCTTCGGTGCCCACGTCCTTGGGCACATCGATCAATACCGGACCCGGCCGGCCCCTGGCCGCGATCAAAAACGCCTCGGCCACAATGCGGCCGATGTCGCGGGGGTCGCGCACCACCCAGGAGTGCTTCACGATCGGCAGGGTGATGCCGAAGATGTCGGTCTCCTGGAAGGCGTCGGTGCCGATGGCCGCCCGTGGCACCTGACCGGTGATCACCACCATGGGCACCGAATCCATCTGGGCGGTGGCGATGCCGGTCACCAGGTTGGTGGCGCCGGGACCCGACGTGCCGAAGCACACCCCTACCTTGCCGGTGGAGCGGGCATAGGCGTCGGCGGCGTGGGTTCCGCCCTGTTCATGGCGCACCAAGATGTGCCTGAGCCAGCCGCGGGCTTCGGCCTGATGGAGGGCGTCGTAGATCGGCAGGATCGCCCCGCCTGGATAGCCGAAGACAACCTCAACGCCATGGCGGTGCAGGGCGTCCATGAGGGCATAGGCCCCTTTGACCCGCATCGGGGCCTGGGACGGAGCACTGGCCTGGGACTCGCTGGAGAGCGCAGGGGTGAGAGGCGTGAGCGTCACGGCTGCAGCAGGCCAGGGAAACTGACCGCAATCAGATGCCCCTAACCCTAGGCGGCGATAGGCGTTTTGGTGCCCAGCCAAGGCTTCGGCGGCTGGCAGCCATGGCCCGCAGCACCCGGGCGGGGTCGAGCCATTGCCCGCTGTGGCGCACCCCCCAATGCAGATGGGGCCCCGTGGTGCGCCCCGTGAGGCCAACATGGCCGATCAACTGGCCGGTGCGCACCGCCTGGCCGACCTGCAACGCCACGGGGCCACTGCGGTACCCGCCTTGCCAAAGGCTGCCGCCGAGATGGCAGTAGATGTGTTCGTAGGCGCCGGAGCGGATCACCAGCCCCAGACCGCAGGATCCATCGTTGATCACCTGCTGCACGACCCCACCCCACCAGCTGTGGATCGGCGAGCCCAACGGCGCGGCGATGTCCAGACCATGGTGGGGTTCGACGCTGCCTCCCGGACCGATGCGCGTGCCGTAATGGCTGGTGTAGGCCAAAAAACCGGCCACCGGAAACACGCCCAGGCGCCAGCGGCTGGTGGCCTGGGCATCGCCGGCGGTCGGGGTGATCAGCAGCGGGGCCAGAGCCGCCGCCAGCAGCACGACCCGGCGGCGACGCCAGCCAGGCCGAGCCAACGTTCGATCAGAGCAGACCCAGGGCATGGAGCGGTCCACGGCCGCTGATCAGCTCCAACAGAAAAGCGGAAAAACCAAGCATCGCCAAGCGCCCATTCCAGACCTCGGAGCTGTTGTTCCAGCCCCAGGCCCACTTGTCTTGTGGGTAGAGCTTGACCTTGGTGGGCAGGGATGCGGCCTGATCAAGATTGACCTCAGGACCAGCCATAGCCTCCTGCACCAGGTCAGCGAGGCCGCTGATGAAGGTTGGGTCGGTATCGAGGGCGGGGACGCGCCTGAAGTTGCTGATGCCCGACTCGGTGGCGATCTCGCGGTACTCGATATCGATCTCCTCGAGCGTTTCGATGTGCTCGCTCACAAAGCTGATCGGCACCACCACCAGGTCCTTGACACCGCTGGCCCCGAGCTCGTGCAGGGCGTCATCGGTGTAGGGGCGCAACCACTCGACTGGCCCGACCCGGCTCTGATAGGCCAGGGTGTAAGGGTTGCCATGGCCCACCAACTCGGCCAGGCGCCGCATGATCAAGGTGGCGCAGGTTTCAATTTCCCGTTGATAGGGATCCCCCGCTTCTTCGACGTAGCTCTTGGGCACGCCGTGGGCACTGAAGAACACATGGGCGGCCGCCGGATCGGGACAGGCCTCGACCTCGCGGGCGATCAGGTGGGCCATCGCGTCGATGTAGCCGGGATGGTCGTAATAACTGCGAATGCAGCGCAAGGGCAGCCTGTCAAAGGCGGAATCCGCCTGGCGCAGGCGCTTGAGCTCACGAAAGCTCGAGCCGCTGGTGCTGATCGAAAAATGCGGGTACAGCGGCAGCACCACCACCTCATCCACCCCATCGGCCTTGGTGTCGGCCACGGCCGATTCGGTGAACGGATGCCAGTAGCGCATGGCCACGTAACTGGTGGCCTCAATGCCCCGACTGCGCAGGGTGCTCTGCAGCTCACGGGCCTGCTGCTCGGTGATGCGCCGCAGCGGTGAGCCGCCGCCGATCGAGCGGTAGGCCTCCTGCGACTTGCCCGCCCGCAGGCTGCTGATCAACCAGGCCAGCGGCTTCTGCAGAGCCGGGTTGGGGAGCCGAATGATCTCCGGATCGGAGAACAGGTTGTACAGAAACGGGCCGACGTCCTGGATGCGCTCAGGACCACCCAGGTTCAACAGCAGCACGCCAACTTTGGCCATGCCCGCGATGCCGCCCAAACAGAAGGGCGCAGCGTAACGCTGCCGGTGCACCTGTGGCCGGCTTCGCAGGCGAGCGATACCTTCGGGTCCGCCGCCGCCGTGCACGGGGCACCGATGCCCAGCGAGCCCTTGGACCCCGACCTTGAGCAGCAGCTCGGCCTTCACAACGCCACCCTGGCGGCCGCCGGCATCCGTCTGCGCCTCGAGCGCCGCGGCAGCCGCCTGGGGCTGCGTGGGCCCCTGCCCAGCCGCGACGATCCCAGCACCCTGCGGGTGCAGCGCCTGAGCCTGGGGCTGCCGGCCAGCCTCGATGGCTTGCGCCAGGCCCAGCGCCAGCTGTTGCTGGTGCAGCACCAGCTCGAGGACGGGCGCTTTGATTGGCAGCTGTGGAGCGGCCCCCCGGCCGACGTGGGCAACGCAGCAGCTGCAACCGCGGCCGCCAAGGCTCCCTGCAGCGACCTCGCGCGGGCGCTCGAGAGCTTCGAGACCGCTTTTTTTCAGGACCCGCGCCGGCGGCGCAACCCCGCCGGCAGCCGCACCACCTGGAGCGGCGCCTATGGGCCCTACCTGCGGCGCCTGCAGCGCATCGCGGGCGAGACCGGCCTGAACCTGGGGACCGAGCTGCTGGTCGCTGTGCTCGAGAGCTATGGCATCGCCAGTCGTAGCCGGGGCCAATGCAGCACCGCCCTGGCGGCCCTGGCGCGCCACCTGGAGCTGCCGCTGCCACCTGACTGGGGCGAGCTCGGAGCGGGCTACGGATTGCACCGGGCCCAGTTTCGGCGCTTGCCCAGTGACAGCGAGATCCTGGCGCTGGTGGACGGGATCCCCAACCCTGGCTGGCGCCTGGTGTATGGACTGATGGCCTGCTACGGGCTGCGCAATCACGAGGCATTTTTCTGTGATCTGTCGGCCCTGGCGCAGGGGGGCGATCGGGTGATCCGGGTGCTGCCGACCAGCAAAACCGGCGAACACCAGGTGTGGCCCTTTCAGCCCGACTGGGTCGACCGCTTTGGCCTCGAGACGCTGGCCGAGGGGCCCGCGGCCCTGCCGCCGGTGTGCACCGACCTGCGCCGCACCACCCTGCAGCAGGTGGGCCGGCGCGTGGCGGAACAGTTCCGCCGCTACGGACTGCCGATCACGCCCTACGACTTGCGCCACGCTTGGGCGGTGCGCACCATTCACATCGGTCTGCCCGATACGGTGGCCGCTCGGATGATGGGGCACTCGGTGGCGATCCACACCCGCACGTATCACCACTGGATTACCCGGCGCGACCAGCAGCAGGCCGTCGATGCGGCCCTGGCCCGGCAGGCGGCGGCATGACCAGCCCGCTGCGCACCCTGGCCTACCGCCACCGCTGGTTTTACGAGACCGTGACGGCCGCCTCGAGCCTGAGCGTCGGTGGCCCGCAACGGCTGCGGACCCTGGCAGCCGATTGGTTGGCGGCCGAATTGCCAGCCGGTGCGCCAGTGCTCGATCTGTGCTGCGGTGGCGGCGAAGGCGCGATTGCCCTGGCCCGCCGGGGCCTGAACGTCAGCGGTCTCGATGTGGCGCCGCGGGCCCTCGATCAGGCCCGAGCGCGGTCGCAGGCACTGGGACTGGAGGTGGGCTGGATCGAAGCCCTGGCCGACGATCCACCCCTGCCCGCCGGCAGCCAGGCCGGCATCCAGATCTCCCTGGCCCTGCACGAGTTCAGCGAACCGGAGCGCCGGACCGTGCTCGCCACCTGCGCGCGCCTGCTGCAACCCGGCGGCTGGCTGGCGGTGGTGGATCTGCACCCGGCTCGCGGCGCCATGGCCCTGCCGCTGCGACTGTTCTGCGCCCTGTTTGAAACCGAGACGGCACTGGACTTTCTGGCCGGCGATCTGGGTGCCATGGTCGAAGCCGCGGGGCTGCGGGTGCGGCGGCGCCAGCGGCTGGCCGGCGGTTCCCTGCAGCGGCTCCTGGCCCAGAAGCCGGCAGCCGGGGAGCCGGCGCCGCCAAAGTGGAGCTACTTTGCTGTACAGGCGTACCCGATGAGCACCACCGCCGATCCGGCCGGGGCCGCCGCTGACCTCGACGCCCTGGCCGCCGAGATCGGGCCGGGCGGTGCGCTGGCCCCCGAGCGCGAACAGGCGGCCTACCAGGCCCGCATGCAACGGCGCCAGCAGGTGCAACGCCAACGGGTGGGCGAGCGCAACCTCGAAAAAGGGCTGGTGCTGGTGTTCACCGGCGAGGGCAAGGGCAAAACCACCGCCGCCCTGGGGCTGGTGCTGCGCACCCTGGGCCATGGCGAGGCGGTGGCGGTGGTGCAGTTCATCAAGGGGGGGTGGCAACCCGGCGAGGCCAAGGCGCTGGAGCTGTTTGGTGACGCCCTGGCCTGGCACGCCCTGGGGGAGGGCTTCACCTGGGAGACCCAGGACTGCGCGCGCGACCGAGCACTGGTGCAAGCGGCCTGGGAGCGCTCCTGCAGCTACCTGGCCGACGAGACCCGCAAGCTGGTGGTGCTCGATGAGGTCAACGTGGCCCTCAAGCTGGGCTACCTGGAGGTTGAGCAGGTGCTTGAGGGGTTAGCCCTGCGCCCCGAGCTGACCCACGTGGCCCTGACGGGCCGCGGCGCCCCGCCGGCCCTGCTGGAGCGGGCCGATCTGGTCACCGAGATGAAGCTGGTGCGCCACCCCTTCCGCGAGCAGGGGGTGAAGGCCCAGAAGGGCATTGAGTTCTGACGGGCTGAAGTGGCGTTTCGCCCACTGCTGAACAGGCCGCTCAGCCCAGCTGGGGACACTCAATGGTCACGACACAATCGTCGCCAAAACCCTCGAGCAACCCTTTGATGCAAGCGCTGCCCATGGTGTCCACAATGGTGTTCACCTTGCGCAGACCGGTTGCGCAGACGGATGTTTTGCCATCCGATGCAACCGCTGATCTGTCCTTTGGTCATGGCTGTCCTTTGGTGATGGCTGTCCTCTGCTGACGGCTGTGGTAGCCAGAGCAGCACCTGTCTGCACGGCCATGTCCACTGTTCTGGTTACCGGCGCCAACCGCGGCATCGGTCTGGCCTACTGCCGCCAACTGCGCGACCGCGGCGACCAGGTGATCGCCGTCTGCCGCAGCGCCTCATCAGAGCTCGAGAGCCTGGGGGTGCGCATTGAGGCAGGGATCGAGCTCAGCGACGAAACCACCATCACCGCACTGGTGCAGCGGCTGGCTGGACAACCCCTGGATGTGGCGATTCTCAACGCCGGCATCCTGGAGGGGAGCAGCCTCGGGCACCTGGACCCGGCCAGCCTGCGGCGCCAGTTCGAGCTGAACGCCCTGGCGCCCCTGTTGTTGAGCCAGGCCCTGCTGGGCAACCTGCACCCCGGCTCCAAGCTGGCGCTGATGACCAGCCGCATGGGCTCGATCGACGACAACAGCTCGGGGGGCTCCTACGGCTACAGGATGTCCAAGGTGGCGCTGAACATGGCCGGCCGGTCGCTGGCGATCGACCTCAAACCGCGTGGCATCGCCGTGGCGATCCTGCACCCGGGCCTGGTGCGCACCCGCATGATCAACTTCAACCCCCAAGGCATCAGCCCCGAGCAGGCGGTCACTGGCCTACTGGCGCGCATCGACGCCCTGACGTTGGAGAGCTCTGGCAGCTTCTGGCACGCCAACGGTGAACCGTTGCCCTGGTAGGCCCGTTCGCTCGCCGCCGCGCTCTGACGGGGACCCGCAAGGCCGTTGCTACGCTCCAACAAATCAAGGTGGGCAATGGGTTACAAGCGCGTTCTGCTCAAACTCAGCGGCGAAGCGCTGATGGGGGAGCAGGGCTACGGCATCGACCCGGCCATCGTCCAGTCGATCGCCCGCGACGTGGCCGCCTGCGTGGCCACCGGCACCCAGCTGGCGATCGTGGTGGGCGGCGGCAACATCTTCAGAGGTCTGAAGGGTTCGGCCGCCGGCATGGACCGCGCCACGGCCGATTACGTCGGCATGCTGGCCACGGTGATGAATGCCATCACCCTGCAGGACGGGCTCGAACGGGCCGGCATCCCCACCCGCGTCCAGAGCGCCATTTCGATGCAGGAGGTGGCCGAGCCCTACATCCGCCGCAAGGCCATTCGCCACATGGAGAAGGGGAGGGTGGTGATCTTTGCGGCCGGAACCGGCAATCCCTTCTTCACCACGGACACCACCGCCGCCCTGCGGGCCGCCGAGATCGGCGCCGATGTGGTGTTCAAGGCCACCAAAGTCGATGGGGTCTACGACAAGGATCCCGCCCGGCACCCCGGCGCCGTGCGCTACGACAGCCTCACCTTCCTCGAGGTGCTGAGTAGCGAGCTCGAGGTAATGGACAGCACCGCCATCGCCCTGTGCAAGGACAATCTCATCCCGATTGTGGTGTTTGATCTGTTCGGCCCCGGCAACATCGGCCGGGCCGTGGCCGGCGAATCGATCGGCACCCGCATCACCCCCTGAGCCCCAGAGCCTGAGCCATGGACCTCGAAGCCAGCATGCGCAAGTCGCTGGATGCCACCCAGCGCACGTTCAACACCATTCGCACCGGCCGGGCCAATCCGTCGCTGCTCGACAAGATCCAGGTCGAGTACTACGGCAGTGACACGCCGCTCAAATCCCTGGCGAACCTGACAACGCCGGATTCGCAGACGATCCAGATCCAGCCCTTCGACACCTCGGCCATGGCCGTGATCGAAAAGGCGATCGCGATGAGCGATCTGGGCCTCACCTGCAACAACGACGGCAAGGTGATTCGCATCAACATTCCGCCGCTCACCGAAGACCGCCGCAAGGAGCTCTGCAAACTGGCGGCCAAGTACGCCGAAGAGGGCAAGGTGGCGCTGCGCAACATCCGCCGTGACGCCATCGACAAAATCAAAAAGCAGGAAAAGGAGGGCGAGCTCTCGGAAGATCAGAGCCGCGACAAGCAGGACAAGGTGCAGAAACTCACTGATAAGTTCATAGCTGAACTCGAAAAGAATCTGACCGAGAAGGAAGCCGACATCCTCAAGGTCTGAGCCCTGTCCCAAAGCCTGATCCTTGTCCCAAAGCCCGATCCCTGTCCCAAGGCCTGAATCCTTGTCCCTGCGAGCAGAACCGGCGTGAGCAGCCCCGTTGATGTGGCCGTGGTCGGCGGTGGTGCGGCCGGTGCCAGCTGCGCCGTGCAGCTGGCCCTGCAAGGCCTTGCCGTCGTGGTGCTGGAACAAGGGCCGGTGCCGCGTGGCAAGGCCTGTGGCGGCGGCATGGCCGCCTCGGTGCAGCGGCTGTTTGCGTTTGATCTGAGCCCCGCTGTGGATCAGGTGATCCGCCGCGTGCGCTTTACCTGGTGCCTCGAGGATCCCGTCACAGCAGAATTGCCCGGCGATGCCCCGTTCTGGATTGTGCAGCGCGCCAGGCTCGACGCCTACCTGCTTGAGCAGGCCAGCGCCGCCGGCGCCGAGCTGCGGCCCGATTGGCCCGTCACCGCTTTGGTTCGTCAGGCCGGCCTATGGGAGCTGCAGGGACCGGCAGGCACGCTGCGCAGCCGCGCCGTGGTGATCGCCACGGGCAGTGCTGACACCCTGGCGGCACCGCTGGGCCTGGCAGCGGAACGTCCCCGCTTTGCCGACACCCTGGCGGTCGAAGTCGACGGCCCCGTGCTCGAACCCGACACGGCCCGGTTCGACTTTGGCCTGGTGCACCATGGGTTCTGCTGGGGCTTCCCCAGGCAGGGTGGCACCAGCATCGGTGTGGGCACCTTCATCGGCCGAGAAGCGGCCGACGCCGATGCGGTGCTGCAACAGCTGCTGCCGGATCTGGGCCTGGATGCCGCTGCCGGCATCCGCCGCCGCAGCGCCCTGCGCATCTGGGATGGTCACCAGCGGCTCCATGGCGATGGCGTGGTGGTGGTGGGCGATGCCGCCTCGCTCTGCGATCCGTTTTTGGCCGAAGGGATACGCCCGGCCCTGCTGAGCGGCTGCCTGGCTGCCGAGGCCCTGCAGCGCTGGCTTGTGGGGGATGCCCAGGCGCTAGCTGGGTACAGCCAGGCGATGCGGCAGCGCTGGGGCGAATCGATGGCCTGGGGCAAGCGCATCGCCCAGGTTTTTTACCGGGTGCCCAGGATCGGCTATCAACTCGGAATCAAACGTCCCACAGCACCCCAACGCATCGCCCAGATCCTCTCTGGGGAGATGGGCTACGGCGACATCGCCCAACGGGTGATCAAACGGTTGCTGTTTCAACGGGGCTGAAGCTCGCCAAGCCTGCGGCCAGCAGGGTCTCCCCTGCAGCAGTCACCGGCGTGATGGCTTAAGAAAAGCGAGTGCTGTCCTTGAGTTGACGCAGGCGCTGATCGATCGAGCCGAGCAACTCGATCGCAAACATCGGGGCCTCTTGTAGGGCAAACAGAAACTTTTCGCGATTCATCACCAGCAGCTTGCATGGGGTCAACGCCTTGGCGTTGCCATAGCGCCGATGGTCTGGGGTGACCAGTGCACCGGCACCAAACACATCACCGGCCTTGATCTGTTCGTGGCCGTTGTCGCCGTTCCAGCTGAGTTCGACCGTGCCCTCCAGCAGGCCGAACATGCAATCGCCCGCCTCACCCGAGCGGAAAATCAGTTCTCCGGGGGGAACGTCCAGCACCTCGCCATTGCTGGCGAGGGCACGCATGGTGTCGAGGGCGTTGACGGCGGGCATCGCAACAAGTCAGACCTTGGCGGCGATAGCCAGGGGTGCACCCAGGCCACCGCGCACATCATCGGGCACCAGCCGACCATCGTTATCGGTGTCGAGGGCCGCGAACACGGCGTCACTGCCGAGCCACTCCTCGCGGGTGATGCAGCCGTCACCATCGAGATCGTTCAGCAGGAAGATCTCGTGCACGGCATGGTCAAAGGCCTTGCCGCCCTCGAGTTCGGCCAGCCGATGGGCGAGTTGCTGCTCGAGCGTTTCGATCGCCTTGCAGAAGCCGCGGATCCCCTCGTCCAGCTTTTCGCTGGCCATGGCATCGGCCGCGAGCATGGTGCGAAAGGCCGGTTCGTCGAGGTGCAACTGGGCTTCGGTGGGTGCCGGATCGAAGGCCTTGAGCTTGCGCTCCAACACCCCTTCGCTGGACCGCAGCTGGTCGAGCAATGCCGGCGAGATCGTGAGCAGATCACAACCCGCCAGCTCGATGATCTCGTCGATGTTGCGGAAGCTGGCCCCCATGACCTCGGTCTTGTAGCCGTAGGTCTTGAAATAATTGAAGATCTGGCTGACCGACACCACACCAGGATCTTCAGGGCCGGGGTAGTGGTCACGCCCGGTTGATTTCTTGTACCAATCAAGGATCCTGCCCACAAAGGGGGAGATCAGCGTGACGCCGGCCTCAGCACAGGCCACCGCCTGGGCAAAGCCGAACAGCAGCGTGAGGTTGCAGTGAATGCCCTCCTTCTCGAGCTGCTCAGCGGCGCGGATGCCCTCCCAGGTGGAGGCGATCTTGATCAGCACTCGCTCGTTAGCGATGCCGGCACTGTTGTATAGAACGATCAGCTTTCGCGCCTTGGCGACGGTGGCTTCGGTGTCGAAACTGAGGCGGGCATCCACCTCGGTGGAGACGCGGCCGGGAACGATCTTGAGGATCTCCTTGCCAAAGGTGACGCAGATCTCATCGAGGGCTTCGGCGACCACGGCTTCAGCCGAAGCCTGGGGCCCCATCACCTCGCGCGATTCGCGCAGCGAACGATCGATCAGATCCTGATAGGTGGCGATCTGGGCCGCGGCCAGAATCAGCGATGGGTTCGTCGTGGCATCGCGCGGCGTGAACTGGCGAATGGCGTCGATGTCGCCGGTATCGGCGACCACCACCGTCATTGCGGCAAGTTGATCGAGCAGGTTGGCCATGCAGTTGAGCCGGAGGCAGAGCCGTTCGAAAAAACGCTAGCCAGATCTGATCGGCTGCCCAGCCCCTGCGGGCAAAGGTTGATCAAACCCCGATCCCAACCCCCGATCCCAACGTCACACCTTGGGGGGGTTGCTGCGGGGCGGCGACGGCGCGATGTTCTCAAGCACCAGCAGGGCGTCGATGATCTGCTTGGCCACAGGGGCCGCCACGGTCGAACCGTAGACGTTGCCACCCTTGGGCTCATCGACCACCACCAGCACCACGTAGCGCGGATCATTCATCGGTAGATGGCCGACGAAACTGGTGATCAGCGCACCGGGGATGTAAACGCCGTTTTCTGCCTTTTGGGCCGTTCCGGTCTTGCCGCCGATGCGATAACCGGGGGTCTTCACCGGCAGGTTGCCGCGCTCGACCACGTCCTCCATCCAGCCCATGACGATGCGGGTGACGGACGGATCGAGCAAGGGCATGCCACTGGCGGGTGGCGGGGAGGCCAACGCGTCGCCCGAGCGCAGACCGCGCGTGATGTGGGGGCTCACCAAGCGGCCGCCGTTGGAGAGCATGGCGTGCAACTGGATCAATTTGAGCGGCGTCAACGAGAAGCCCTGGCCAAAGGCCGCCACCGCCGGCTCGATCGGCTGGCTGACAAAGGCCTGGCGATCCTTGAGCTGACCCGCCACCGCTCCCGGCAGGTCGGTGTCGGGCCGAGTGTTGATGCCCATCGTCTGCAGCCAGTGCCAAAAGCGATCGCGCTTGACCCGCGCCATCGCCTGGACCATGGCGACGTTGCTCGACACCTGCAGCACCATGGGGAAATCGATCACCCCATTGGCCTTGCGGTCATGGTTGAAGATCGGCCAGCCGCCGATCGTCAACGAGCCGCTGTCGACGACCTTGCCGGCTGGGTCGATCGCCTTTTCCTGCAGGGCCAGGGCCAGGTTGATCGGCTTGAAGGTGGATCCCGGTTCGTACAGGTCCTGCACGGACCACTCGCGGAACAGCCCCGGTTTGAAAGCCCAGAAACGGTTGGGGTCGTACGAGGGAAACGACGCCAGGGCGAGCATCTCGCCGTTGCGTGCGTCCATCACCAGGGCCGCGCCGCGTTTGGCATTCCATTGCTTGATCGAACGCGCCAGAGCCTGTTGGGCCACCTGCTGCAGACGGGCATCGAGCGTCAACTGCAGCCGCAGGTCATCGCCATAGAGCGAACCGGCGATCAGGCCTTCGGGCAGTGGTGTGCCATCGGCGCCGCGGCGCATGCGCAGGGTGTCCTCATGGCGGCGCAGGTCGCGGTCGCGGCTCTGCTCGAGGCCCGCCTGGGGAACCCGCTCAAGGTTCAGAAAACCGACGACATTGGCAAACAGGGACCCTTGGGGATAGATGCGACGGGGATAGGCCTCGAGGTCCAGGCCGCTGATCCCCAGTGCCTTGATGCGTTGGGCCGTCTCGGGATCCAGATCGGTGACCAGCTTGATGCCGCTGGGTTTGCTGGCCAGGCTGGCGCTCAGCTGAGCCTTGGGCATGGCCAGCACCGTCGCCAGGCGGGTGGCGACCTCATCGGGGCGCCGCAGTTGCTGCGGTGCATCGCCCGGGAAATTGAAATAACGTGGATGGGCCCAAATGGTGAAGCGCTGCTCGTCGAGAGCCACCAAGCGGCCATTGCGGTCGACGATGGTGCGGCGCTTCCCGATGGGTGCGATCGACTGGGTCTGGATCGCCCGGGCCCTCGACAGCAGCCGGTCGCTGTCAGCGATCTGCAGCCAGGCCAGCCGTGCGGACAGACCGGTCAACCCGAGCGTCAAAATTGCGTAAACAGCCATCAATCGGCCCACAGGGACCGGCTGCAGGGCGACGACGCGGCGGCGACGGGGCGGACGCAATCCTGGTGCCACCATTGTTCAGTAACCGGCGGCCATCTGGGTCCAATTGAGCCCGCCTGCCGACAAGGCCGAGGCCAGACCCTTGGCGCTGGCCACAGGTGCAGGCAGATGCACCAGCTGGTTGCTGCTGGTGGGCACGAGCCAGCCAGGCTTGCGCACGGCGCCCAGATGGTGCTGTTCAAGTACGGCCGCCGATTCCTGCAGGCGGTGCTCCAGCACCTGGGTGGCTTCGAGGGCGCGGTAGCTGCTGCCCCACTGGTTCTGCCAATGCAGCGTCAAGGCGCTGAGGGCGAGCATCGACACTCCCAGGCCGACGAGCGCACCATCGGCGAGGCGATGCAGGCCTGCGAGCCAGGGGGCCTGGCGCACGACCTTGCGGGCCGACAGGGAACCCTGGATCAGTGACAGCGGCCGGGACAGGGCCCGGGCCCGCTGGCCAGCTCGATCAGCCCGACGCGGGGTTGCGGGCTGCTTGACCGGGGTGGCGACCACTAGGAACGGTGTCTCTGCGCAAGTGAACCACCAGGCGTGGTGCGCGGCAAGGGCTCAACCAGCCAACAGCAGCAAGTTGGCAAAGGTCAGTCCATTCCAAAGGGCGTGCATGATCACGCTGGCGCTAAGGCGGCCACTGGCCAGACGCAGCCAACCGAGGCCCAGACCCAGCACAAACAGCGGCAGAAATTCGCCCAGGCTGAGGTGGGCCACGGCAAAAAAGGCCGCACTGAGCAGTACAGCCCAGGCGCCCCCCCAGACCCGCGCCAGCACCGGCAGCAGCACGCCGCGAAACAACACCTCCTCAAACAGCGGCGCCAAGACCAACGCCGTGGCTGCCAACAGCACCACGGCCAGGGGGCTGGGCGCCCTGAGCACCATCTCGAGCAGGGGGTTGCTGCCGCCCGGGTCCCCCCAGAGGTGATCCAGCAGCCATCCTGTCAACGCAACCAGGGGCAACACCATCAACAACTGGGCAAGCGCCCGCCGGATGCTCGACGACCAGGGGCGCCAGCGCCACTGCAACCAGCCAGCCGCGGGGGCAGGGCCGAGCCCCCGCAGCATCAGCGTCAGGATCGTCAAGGGAGCCAGCATCAGGCCGAGGTAGAGGGCTGGCACCAAGCCGGCCTGCTGCAGATCGGGCCGACCTGGGGCCAGCAGCGCCAGCACGCGCTGCAGGGGGGGCGACAGCACCAGGGGGGCCACCAGTTCTCCCAGCACGACAAACCCGCCGGCCACCAGCAGGGTGACATCGACGAGCGTCAGCTCGGGACCCAGCAACGGCGGCAGTTGGGGCAGGCGGCGCCGAGCCAGCAACCACAGCATCCGCAGCACCAACACCCCCCCGACAACCATCAACAGGGCCGGGGCCACGGTCAGCAACAGCAACCGCAGCAGCGCAGCGCGCGCCAGGGCGGCCGAGCCACAACCGCTGGGATCGCTGGACTGCTGCTCACACAGCAGGCGTTGTTGCAGGGGGGTCAGGCGCGGCGGCGGCTGGAACTGGGGGTCGGCGCGCTGCTCCAGCAGCGCCCAGGTGAACAGCTGATCGGGGGGCAGCGGATCAGATTGGGCGGCGGCCTGCCGTGCCAGTTCCCGGCGCAACTGCTGACGGGGATCGCTCCCGAGCAGGGGACGTCGCAACGACGGGGGCAGGGCCGGTTCAGCCAGCACCGCCAGCTCCTGCTGACGCAACAGCAGGGCATTGCCAACCGATGGGCGCTCAAGACTGCCCAGCAACCCATTGAGCCAAAGCAGTGCGCACAGCAGCAGGCTCAGCAAGGCCAGCAGGCCCTTCCAGCTGCGCCATGAATCTGCCGTTGAAGGGGTCATGCCGCATGCCGCAGGCCGCCGCGATTCTCCCCTGCCGGCCTGCGAGATCACTCCCATACAGTGAGTCACCAGCAGCAGCCTGCCCGTGACGCTTCGGCTTGTGTTGGTCCGCCATGGGCTAAGCAGCTTCAACCTGGAGCACCGCATCCAGGGGCGCGACGACCTGTCGAGCTTGACCGAAGCTGGCCAGGAGCAAGCCCGTCTGACGGGCGACGCCCTCAGGGAGGTGCGCTTTGATGCGGCCTACAGTTCACCCCTGCGCCGCGCCCGCGACACCGCCGCTGCCCTGTTGGACGCCCAGGGCCAAGGATTGGCTGCCGCGCTTGACGAACGCTTGTTC
>VGQR01000003.1 GCA_016882345.1 Cyanobacteria bacterium K_DeepCast_35m_m2_023 | reverse complement strand
GTTCGAGGTGCTCAGTCCGTGCTGCTGTTGCAGCCAGCGGTGATGGTCGAGGGAGGGCTGGCTGACATCGATCCCCACCACCCGCGCACCCGGGTTGGTGTAGGCGATCACCGCCGCCTGATTGGCGCCGCAGCCGGCGACCAGAATGTCGAGATCGGCTTTGTACTACCGATCGGGCCACAGCAGGCGGTGGGCGTGGCTGGGATCGAACCACTGCCAGTTGCTGGCCAGCCAGCCCGGCAGATCCTGAATCGGCTCGGGATAGATCCACCGTTGATACCGGCGTGCAACGGCATCGCTCAGCGCTCTGGTGTCCATACGCGGCCCTCATGAGTGGGTGAAATGGTCGAGTGGTGGTGTTGCCTCAGGGGCACAGTGCAGTGTTCTGCGCTGCCTGCAACACTGCCCCAATGGTGCTGTTGGGGTCATAGGCCCCGTTGCTCACGGCGCTGACATAGCGCGGGCCCTGACCGGTCAACAGCACGCCACTGATCGAGCGCACCCCGCTGATGGTGCCGGTTTTGCCGAGAAAACGCCCCTCAAGACTGGAGCCTCGAAACAGGTTGCGCAACGTGCCCCGGCGGCCTGCCACCGCCATCGAGGCCAGGTAGTTGCGGCTGTAGGGGTGGTGGTCCATGCGCAGCAGCAATCCCGCCAACAGCCGGCTGGTGAGGCGGTTGGCCCGATCGAGGCCGCTGCCATCGGCAACCCGCACGCCCTGCATCGGCAGGCCCTGTTCGCCCAGCCACACCATGGCGCGCTGGCTGGCCTCGGGCAGATCCCAGCTGCCGGCGGCCTGACGCAGAAGCACCTCGGCGGTGAAGTTGTGGCTTTCGGTGTTGGCCAGGCTCAACAGGCTGTGCATGGATGCCGACGGCTCTTCGTGCAGCAGCAGCGCGTCGCCGGGCAGAGGTTGTCGCGCGGAGACCAGCGACACCTGGACCTTGCCCCCCTGCTGGGCCGCTGAGCGTTGCAACAGCGAAATCAGCCGGTTCGGCGGGTTGAGCACCGCCTCATGAATCGCGTTGCTGGTGACCGCCAGTCGTGTGATCGGGGCGCCATAGGCGGTGTAGCGATCATCGCTCTGCCATCCAGCCGGCCACCACAGCTGCTGGGGCTCTTCGGCGATCTGCAGTCGCACGATCGTGCCGGGGGAGCCGCTGCTGCCGCCAGAGCCCAGGGCCAGTTTGGCGAAACGCTGCAGCTGCGGCAGCGCCAGGTCGGGGTCTCCTTCGCCGGTCAGACGAAAGCTGCCGTCACCGAGACGCCACAACTGCGAACGCAGGCGATGGTCAGGCCCGAGCTGGTCTAGCGCATAGGCGGTGCTGATCAGCTTCTGGTTGGAGGCCGGAATGCGCGGCACCAGGCCGTTGACATCGGCCAGCAGGCGTCCGCTGGGATCGGCGACGCTGATGCTCCAGACCCGCGCTTCAGCCCCGAGCGACGCCAACACCTGGTGTTGCAGTGCAGGACAGCTGACCAGCTGCTGCAGCTGGGGCCAGCCGATCGGGGGCGGCGCCGTCGGCAGTGCCGCCAACGGAATCGTGGCTTGGGCCTCGCCCGGGGCCGGCAGCGCTGGATGGGGAGCGGCCTGAACCCCAACGGTGACCAACCCCAGGGCCAGTGGAACCAGCAGTGCAACGCGCAGCATGGGCCTCAGCTGCGGCCGACCTGGAGACCGGTCACGCTGCCCAGGACCCGGAAGGTCTCCCCTTCGAGCTCGATCGGGGCGCCGATTTTGATGTTCTGGTTGCCGAACACCACGCCACCGCCGGCCTTGCGGCCTTGACCGCGCAGCACGAAGCGGGCATCAAGGGTCGGCAGGCTCAGCTGGTTGGGATCGGCTGCGGTGACCACGCTGCCGTTGGGCTGCACGGCGGTCAGCCGGCGTTGCAGCGGAATCACCTGCTGCAGGGCAACGCTGCCGTGGGGCTGGTTGCGAATCACAATCGACAATTTGCCGGCCTGCTCGGCCGACTTGATCAGGGCTGCAGCATCGGCAACCGGGACGCCACGCACATCAACGAGCACCCGCACCGGTTGCAGACCACCCGTTGCCTGGGCCACGGCGGTGCTGAGCTTGGGGCTCCAGATCACACCGACCACGGCCAGCACAACAGCGGCTGACGCACCCAGATCAACCAGGCTCCAGGAGCGGGACGAACGGTCCTGAGGAGCAGCCATGGAGCGAGCCGAACTGAGCGGCAGTGTACGGAGCCCGCACCGCTCACACCAGGGTGATCACTGTCTCAATCCTTCAAGCAACGAATCCATCGCCCGCAAGGTGCCCGCGACACCGCTGCCGCCGTCACCGCTGAGCGAGGCGGCGATGGCTTCGCCATCGGGTTTGGCATCAAAGCTGGCGATGGCGCGGTAGCCATCGGCATCCTGCCGGTACAGCTCCCAAGGATCAGGAAAGGCATGGCGCAGGGCGCCGCCATCAAGCGGTTGCAGGGCGTAGGCGTTGGTCCAGGTGGAGACGAACCCCCGTCGCCGCTCACGGGCCACGCTGCCGATGCCCACGGCCGCGTCCTCGAGCCGCCCGTTGACCATGACCACAGCGCCACGATGGGCGTCACAGAGGCTCTCGAACGCCTCGTACTCGGCCGTGCTGGGCGCCACCACCAGCAGAACCCCCGTGCTGGGTTGTTGGCTTTGGCGTTGCTGCAGCTGGCGCAGATCAACAATGTGTTCGGCGAGATCGGGGGCGTCGCGCCGGGCCAGCGCTGCCCCGCCGGCATCGGTGAACACCAGCGTCACCGCCGCATCGAGGTCCTGGAGCCGGACCAGCAGCCGCAGCACCGGCGCCAGCACCCGCAGGCCTTCAAAGCGCCAGTCAACACTCCAGCGGCCGCTGTCATCGGCGGCCAGGGCTGCCTTGAGCGCCGCCAGGGTCTGGGCTTCGGCTGCGAGCAGATCGGCGGGAAGCATGGACAGCCGCGCTGGGAACAGGGGCGACCTTAAGCAGGCGGTTCGCGCCCTGAGCGGCTGCAGTCGGCGATGGCCCGTTCGAGGGCATCGGGCACGCCGAGCAGTGCCTCACGATCCAACCAGGGCCCCAGGCTGAAGCGCACACCGGCAGCGGCCACATCGGCGGCATACCCCAGGGCCAGCAACACCGGGCTGGGGGCCAGGGGGGCGGCGGCCGAGCGGCAGGCCGAGCCGCTGCTGGCGGCCACACCGTGGCGTGACAGGGCCCTCACCAGCTGGCGCCCTGACAGCGGGTCCCCCCAGCGATCGCGCACCACCACGCTGATGTGATGGGGCAGGCGCGGCTGGTGTCGGGGGTCGGGACCGCTGAGGGACACACCCGCGATCTGCAGCAAATCGGCCAACAGCCCATCGCGCTGCTGCCGCTGCCGCTCGACGCCCCGCGCACGGATGGCGTCACAGCTGGCCTGCATCGCTGCGGCAAAACCTGCGGCCAGCACCACCGGTTCGGTGCCAGCGCGCAGGCCCCCCTCTTGGCCGCCGCCCCCCAGCAGGGGTTGCAGACGCAACTGGGGGCGCACCAGCAGGGCCGCAATGCCGCGCGGCCCTCCAAGCTTGTGGGCGGTCAACGTCAGCAGATCAACCGGCAGCTCGGCAAACGACAGCCGATGGTGGGGAACGTACTGGACGGCATCGGTGTGAAGCAACACACCGAACTCGCGGCACAGGCGGCCAATGGTCTCGATCGGCTGGATCGTGCCGACCTCGCTCTGGCCCCAGATCACCGACACCAGCCGCGTGGGGGGTGCGAGCCGCTCGGCCAGACGTTGCAAATCGACCACACCGGCCGCATCGACCGGCAGGGTGTCGAGCTGCCAGCCCTGTCGAACCAGGGCCGCCGCTGCCGCAGCGACGGCTGGATGCTCGACCGCTGAGATCAGCAGTCGCCCTGGGGGCAGGGTGGCAGCGGCACCCAGCAAGGCCAGGTGCACCGACTCGGTCGCCCCACTGCACCAATGCACGGCCTCGGCACCGGTTTGGAGACACCCAGCCAGTTGCTGGCGAGCCCGTTCGAGGCACTCGGCAGCCGCCAGGCCATGGGCGTGCAGGCTCGAGGGGTTGCCCCAGGCGGTGTGCTGCGCGTCGGCCATGGCCTGGGCCGCCTCAGGCAGCAGGGGCGTGGTCGCGCAAGCGTCGAGATAGAGCGGCCGTTCAAGCACCGCGCTCGAAGCGCGCCCGGGTTCGCGCCTCTAACGAGTCGCTGGCCAGATTGACCAGGTCATCCAGGGAGCTGCTGGCCAACAACGCGAAGGCCCGGGCCCTGGCCTCGGCGCTGGGGCAGGCTTCGGGTCGCAGGCAGCCGTTGATGCAGACGGTGGCGCAATCGATGGCGCTCGTCTGCGGCGCTGCGCCAGACCCCAGGGTATCAACTGGCGCGGCAGCCTCGGCAGCCGCTGGACCCGCGTCGCCCCAGAGTTCGGGGGTGACCATGCCATCGAAGACCGCTTCGGCAGGGCCACTCATCCAAACCGAGCTATGGCTGTCGCCATCCCAGGCAATGCTGAGTGGCCCCCCGGGCAGTTCGACCCGGGCTTCGTCGCCGCAGAGCCCGAGCAGGTGGCAGGCCACCAAGGTGGCGCAGGCTCCGGTGCCGCAGGCCAGGGTGGGCCCGGCGCCGCGCTCCCAGACGCGCATGCGCAGGTGGTCCGGTGCCAACACCTGCACAAAATGCACGTTGGTGCGGGCTGGAAACGCCGGATCGACTTCCAGGGCGGCGCCGAGCGATTCGAAGGCAACAGACTCCAGATCGGCGACAGGAATCACGACGTGGGGATTGCCCATGCCCACAGCGGCCGCCGCCAGCACGGTCCCCTCAACCGTGAGGTTGCCCTGGGGCAGGCCGGCTGGTCCGATGGCCAGGGTGGTGGGGATGGACTGGGGCTCCAGGAACGGAGCGCCCATATCGACCCGGATCATCCCGTCGGGGAGCAGTTCGGGCACGATCCGACCGGCCAGGGTTTCGACCTGCCAGCGGCGCCCTGGACCATCGCCATCTCTGTCGGCAAGAAAACGGGCCAGACAGCGGATGCCGTTGCCACACATTTCGGGCTCTGTGCCGTCGGCGTTGAAGATGCGCATGCGCACCTCGCCAGCGCCATCGGGCGGCAGGGCAACGATCACCCCATCGCCACCGACGCCAAAGCGTCGATCACAGAGTCGTTGGATGCGCTCGGGGGTGAGCTGATGCACCGGATCGCTCGCCGGGACCCGGCGGGCATCGAGCATCAGGAAATCGTTGCCCAACCCTTGATATTTGCTGAAATGGAGCACGAATCGGGGCCGCTGAGCTGAGCATCTAATCCTATGAACAGCGCCTATTTCGACCGCCGCGCCCCCACCCTCGACACCACCCAGCCGGGCATCCGTCACATTCAGGACCTGATCCGCCATGGCACCGGTGTGCGGTTGGTTCTGCAGACCGGCATCGAGCTCGAAGGCACGCTGATTTGGCAGGATCTGCGCTATCTCGCCCTGAGTCCCGGCCAGGACCAGCCCCTCACCCTGATCAACCGGGACGCGATTGTGCTGATTCGCCCGTTGCTGTGAGACCCCTGTGGCACGATCGGCACTTCTGCCGTCGGCAGCGCTGCGCTGTCCCTGACCCGTGAGTGAGACGCAGGCCAGCACTTCGCGCTATCAGCCCCAGGAGCTCGAGCTGCACTGGCAGCAGCACTGGGCCAGCGCGCCGACGGGCAGCAGCGCAAGCGAGGCCGAGGCAGGCACCCCGTTTTATGCCCTGTCGATGTTTCCCTACCCCTCGGGAAACCTGCACATGGGCCATGTGCGCAACTATGTGATCACCGATGTGATCGCCCGGGCCGCCCGCATGCGCGGCCATACGGTGCTGCAGCCGATGGGCTGGGATTCCTTTGGATTGCCGGCCGAGAACGCGGCGATCGAACGGGGTGTGGAACCGGGGCCCTGGACCGACCAGAACATCGCCAGCATGCGCGAGCAGCTCAAACGGCTGGGCCTCTCGATCGACTGGGATCGGGAGGTCACCACCTGCCACAGCGACTACTACCGCTGGACCCAGTGGCTGTTTCTGCAGTGTCTCGACGCCGGACTGGCGTATCAGAAGGACGCCACGGTCAACTGGGACCCGATTGACCAGACCGTGCTCGCCAACGAGCAGGTCGACAGCGAGGGCCGCAGCTGGCGTTCGCGCGCCCTGGTCGAAAAGCGCAAACTGCGTCAGTGGTTTCTCAAGATCACCGATTACGCCCAGCAGCTGCTCGATGACCTCGACACGCTCGAGGGATGGCCTGAGCGCGTGCGCACGATGCAGGCCAACTGGATCGGCCGCAGCACCGGAGCCGAGCTCAACTTTGCCGTGGTCGCTGCCGATGGAACGACCACCGACACCACCATCACGGTGTTCACCACGCGGCCCGACACCATTTTCGGGGCCAGTTATGTGGTGCTGGCTCCAGAGCATCCCTTGGTGGCCAGCCTGACCACCGCCGAGCACCAGTTGGCGGTCGAGGCGTTCGTGGATCTGGTCAGCCGCCAGAGCGAGCAGGAGCGCACCGCCGACGACAAGCCCAAGCGGGGTGTGGCCATTGGCGCGCAGGTGCGCAACCCCGCCAGCGGCGAGCTGATCCCGATCTGGATCGCCGACTATGTGCTGGCCGAGTACGGCACTGGCGCCGTCATGGGCGTGCCGGCCCATGACCAGCGCGATTTTGTGTTTGCACGGCAGTACGCCCTGCCGGTCAGGCCGGTGATCGTGCCCCAAGGCAGCGACGAGCACGCCTTTGAGGGTCAAGCTTTCACCGGAGCTGGCGTCTTGATCCATTCGGGTCGCTTTGATGGCCTCGAGTCGAGCGCAGCCAAGGCGGCGATCGTCGCGGCGGCCGAAGCCGAGGGCTGGGGCCAGGGCCGGGTGCAGTTCCGCCTGCGCGATTGGTTGATCTCACGCCAGCGCTACTGGGGTTGCCCGATTCCGGTGATCCATTGCGACAGCTGCGGGGTGGTGCCCGTTCCCGCCGAGCAGCTGCCGGTGGAATTGCCCCGCAACGCCAGCTTCAGCGGCAAGGGGGGGTCACCCCTGGCCCAGCTCGAAAGCTGGTGGCGGGTCGCGTGCCCCTGCTGTGGCCAGCCCGCTTGCCGCGAGACCGACACCATGGACACCTTCATGTGTTCCAGTTGGTATTTCCTGCGTTATGCCGATCCCCACAACAGCAGCTTGCCATTTGGCCGTGATGCCGTCGATCACTGGTTGCCGGTGGATCAATACGTCGGCGGCATCGAACACGCGATCCTGCATCTGCTGTACTCGCGTTTTTTGACCAAAGTGCTGCGCGATCGAGGTTTGCTGGGCTTCGATGAACCCTTTGCACGGCTTCTGACCCAAGGCATGGTTCAGGGCATCACCTACAAAAATCCACAGACCGGCAAGTACATCCCACCGGCTGACGTGCGGGATCCAAGCGATCCGAAGGATCCGCTCACTGGCGATGCGCTCGACACGTTTTACGAAAAGATGTCGAAGTCCAAGTACAACGGTGTTGACCCAGCCGTGGTGATCGAGCGCTATGGCGCCGACACCGCACGCATGTTCATTTTGTTCAAGGCACCCCCTGAAAAGGATCTCGAATGGGACGACGCCGACGTCGAAGGCCAGTTCCGCTTCATGCAGCGGATCTGGCGCCAGGTTGAAACGGCCCGCAACCGCGGACTGAGCCTGGACGTCTGGGCAGCAGATCGGTCCACGGTGGCCGCCGCCACCCGCGCTGTGCAGGCCCTGGACACGGCACTCAACAACAGCGAATCGGATCTGCGCCGTGCCGTGCACACCGCCATCGCCGCGATCGGAGACGATCTGTCGGATCCTTACCAGTTCAACACCGCCGTGGCTGAGTTGATGAAACTCAGCAATGCCATCAACGCTGGGCTGGAGGAGTGTCGCCAGCCCATCGCCCTTGAAGCCCTCAGTGCACTGCTGGTCTTGCTGGCCCCCTTTGCCCCCCACCTGGCCTCAGAGCTCTGGCAGCAGTTGGGAGGCAGCGGTGATGTGCACCAGCAACCCTGGCCCGTCTGCGATGCGCAGGCTCTGGTGCGGGACACGGTGCCACTGGTGATCCAGATCAAAGGCAAAGTGCGCGGCAACCTTGAGGTGCCGGCAGATGCCGACAAGGCCACCCTCGAACAACTGGCCCTCGCCAGTGACATCGCCGCCAAATGGCTCGAGGGCAAACCACCCAGTCGGGTGATTGTGGTGCCAGGCAAGTTGGTCAACCTGGTGCCCTGATCGCCCTGAAGGTCAGGTTGATGCGGGGGTGGCTGACACGGCGGCGCCGCGGCAATTCGTGCAACCAGTGTTGCTGGGTTGGCGGGTCCATCAACAACAGATCGCCGTGGCCCAACTCCACCGCCACGGCTGCGCAGGCCGAGGCCACGGCTGAGCGGGGCTTGGGCTTGAACCGCAACGCGCGGCTGGCCCCCAGGCTCAGCGATGCAATCGAGGCGTCGGGATCCAGTTCCGGTTCGTCATCGGCGTGACAGCCCATGGCGTCATTGCCGTCGCGATACAGGTTCAGCAACACCGAATTGAGGGGGTGGCCGCACAGGCATTCCAGCTGTTGCCGCAGGTCGAGCAGGGCTGGATGCCAGGGCGCTGGCACCTGGTTCAGGCCGCTGTAGCGGTAAGAGCAGCCCGGATCAGCCATCCAGCAGGTGAGACGCGGCAAGCGATGCTGGCGACCGAACAGGCGAATGCTCTCTTGGCGCCAGGGAATGTCACGGAGCAGTTCGAGCTGCAGCTGATCCGCTCGTGACCACCAAGACGGCCAGTGGCGAACAACCAATCCCGGCAATAAAAAACCCCCGGGGGAACCGGGGGTCTCTGGGGTGTGATCGCTCACGAACCGTGGATTCAGCCGAGGCCGATCTGGCTGAGGATGCCTTGACCGGTCAGCAGTTCGGTGCCCAGGCCGATGACGAAGCCCAGCATGGCCAGGCGGCCATTCCAGGTCTCAGCGAAAGTGACGAAGCCGAAGCGAGTGTTGGTGTCAGCCATGGGTGCGTTCGTTGTTTACGAAACTTGAAGTGACTGTAAAGCCTTGTGAACGTCCCTGGGTGTGTGCAGGGCTACTGCTTGGTTCGGATTGCCGTAGCGGCCAACCTGGAGGTGCGTGTTCAACCGTCGTGATGCCCGTGCTGGTGCTGTTGATCGGCCTTGCGTTGGGCGGATCCGCGTCGTTCACGGCGCCAGCCTGGTCCAACAGCGTCCAAGCCGTTGCGCCAATGGCGGCGGCCCGCGTGTACCCCAAGGTGCCGCCTCGACCCGAACAGATCGCCTCGCTGCTGGCCACGATCGAAACCGAGCTGCGCGCCAGCACCACCCCCGCCACAGCCCTGCCCGCCCTGGGCCACCAACAACAGGTGATCTACCGGCGCTTGGGACGGCAGCCCCAGCTGGCCCAGGCCGTGAGGGCCCTGTTGCCACACCGCTGGCAGGGGGTGTTCGATCACCACATCGGCGCCCGTCGCGCCCTGCAGGCGATGAACCGCAGCGGCATCAAGCCGACCACGCTGCCGGCCTGGCGCATCGTTGATCCCGAACCCGCTGACGCCCTGTTAGCCCATTACCGCAAGGCCGAAGCAGCCACGGGCATCGCCTGGCAGGTGTTGGCGGCGGTCAACCTGGTCGAAACCGTGATGGGTCGGCTCGATGGCGTCTCGATCGCCAATGCCCAGGGCCCGATGCAAATTCTACCCAGCACCTGGGCCGAGCGCGGCATCGGCCAGGGCAACATCCGCAATCCCCACGATGCCATTCAGGCAGCGGCCCGTTACCTGGTTCGCCGCGGTGGGTTGCGCGACATTCGCCAGGGCCTGTGGGGGTACAACAACAGCGACCATTACGGGCGTGCCGTACTGCACTACGCGGCCCTGCTGCGCAGCGATCCGTTGGCCTTCCGCGGCCTTTACCACTGGCAGGTGCACCTGATGACCAGCGCTGGTGATCTGTGGTTGCCGAGCGGTACCCACAACCAATCACGGCTGCCGGTGCAGCAGCACATCCAGCGTTTTCCGTATGCGGCGCCGCCCGATTCCCTATGAGTGGCGGCTGAACTCCAGGGATGCCGGAGCCCCCCAATTGCCGCGAGCCGTGTAGCCCCGCTCATTGCCGCAGAGATGGCGCAGGATCCAGAACAGGGGCTCGGGGCTCGCTGGAGCCGCATCACCCAGGTCACGGTGCAGTTGGGCAAGGCTGCGGGCCTGACCATCGGCCAGCACGGCTTCGATCTGGGCCTGCAGGTTGAGAATCACTGCGGCAGCTTTCTTCCCGGCTTCGACACCCGGCTGGTGGTACGCATTGATGTTGACCAATTCGCCGTACAGCCCCACCGCTCGCTCGAACAGGGCGATCAGCGCCCCCAGGCTGCGGGCATCCAACACCCGCATCGTGATGGTGAGACTCTGGCGGCCACCCTCGAGCAGGGCCGTGCGTGTTCCCTGCAGGAATCCATCGAGGAAGTCGGCCGGATGCTCGCCATCGACCGCCTCGATGTCGGCCGGGTCGTCGAGCGCCTCGATGAAGGTGACAAAAAAGTTGTCCACACCATCGCGTAGCTGCTGGACGTAGGCGTGCTGGTCGGTGGAACCCTTGTTGCCGTAGACAGCAAGGCCCTGGTGCACGGTCTGGCCATTGCGGTCCAGCTTTTTGCCGAGGCTTTCCATCACCAGCTGCTGCAGGTAACGGCTGAACACCTCGAGCCGATCGCGGTAGGGCAACACGACCATGTCGCGCTGACCGCGACCGTGGCCAGCTGCATACCAGCTGGCAGCCAGCAGGGCCGCTGGGTTGGTCTCGAGGGTCGTGCTGCGCGTCAGCGCATCCATGGCGGCAGCACCGCCAAGAAAACCGCGCAGATCGGCGCCGATCAAGGCTGCCGGCAGCAGACCAACGGCACCCAACACGCTGGTGCGACCGCCCACCCAATCGGGCAGATCAAACCGTTCGAGCCAACCCTGGTCGCTGGCGAGCTGATCGAGATGGCTGCCCTTCATGGTGACGGCCACCGCCTGGGCGGGCCATTGGCCACCCATGGCTTCGAGCCGGGCTCGGGCCTGTTCCATGCCGATGCGCGGTTCGGGCGTCCCCCCGGACTTGCTGACCACGATCACCAGGGTTGTGCGCAGGCGCTCTCCCAGGGCCGCCAGGGTGCGACTCATGCCCTGGGGATCGACATTGTCGAAAAAATGAAACGGCAAACCGCGGCCGTGCTGCTGCAGGGCGCGAATCATCAACAGGGGGCCAAGGCCCGAGCCGCCGATGCCGATCCACAGCACATCGCTGAATGGGGTGCCCGTTGGAGCCGCTACCTCACCCCCCAGCACCGCCTGACCAAACGCCTCGATGCGGTCGATTTCGCTGCTGATGTGGGCAGTGGTTTCGGGGTCTGGCGCCAGGCCGGGCTGGCGCAACCAGTAATGGCCCACCATGCGCCCTTCATCGCCGTTGGCGATGGCACCAGCCTCAAGCCGGTCCATGGCGGCAAAGGCGGCACCAAAGCCCGGCCGCAGCTCATCGAGCTGCTGCGGGCCCAGGGCCATGCGCGACACGTCCAGCCAAAACCCCAGGTCCTCGTTGAACCAGAGCAATTCACAGAACCGATCCCACTGCTGCGCAGGGGTTGAAGCGAAGGGATCAGCGGCCAGGGGCATGGCGGCTCGGTCTGCAGAAGCACACCGAAGTTATTCGGTGTGGGCGGTTGCGCACAGCCCAATGTGGAGATGAGGTCGCAAGTCGCGACCTTCGGGGCTGGGACAGGTCCGAAAGCGAACCATGTCCGCCTCGATTCCGAGGATTGCTTTATTTTGTGGAGTTGTGAGGCGGACCAGCAATTGTTGCCGATGTTCGATCCACAGCAACGGCGCGCTCGACTGGGCCTGAGAGCCCAGCGGTCCATGGTTCGCCCACTGTTTTGGTCGCTGACCCTGGCGCTGTTGGGGACGAGTCATTGGCTCTCGGGCACCAGGGCCCTGCCACCATTGACCGAGCCGGGGCTGGTGGGAAGCATCAGCTCGACCGATGGCTACGCCGCCGATCCGTTGCACTTCAGCCCCCAGGACTTGCGTGCGCTGCAGCAGCGGTTCGGCGTGCATGGGCCGCAGCCCCGCGTCGCCCAACTGTTCACCGCCGGCCTGGACCAACTGGAGCCGTTGCGATCACGAACCCTGTCCCAGCTCGAAGAGCTGCGACCGATCGTGGTGCGTGAAAGCCGCCGCCAAGGGGTCAACCCGATGCTGGTGCTGGCCGTTCTGTTCGATGAACTGCAGCACGCCAAACCAGGCGAAAGCCACCCGATCGCCGCCCACTCGGGTTTGTTCAGCACCCTGGGACCCGCCCAGTTGGGCCTCGGCGAAATGGTGCATCAAGGGCTGCTGCCTGCTGACGCCAGTCCCGACGAGCTGCAGCAAGCCCGCAGCAAGCTGCTCGATCCGGCATTCAACGTGAGCTTGTTGGTCGGCAAATTTGCCCGTCTCAGCGGAGAGCTGGGCCACCCGCGGCGCGCCCAACCCCCGATGGCAAGCCGCACCCCTCGCGAAGCCAAACAGCTGGCCGTGCTGGCCTATCTCCACAACGGCAAATTCGACTACCCACGGCGTGTTCTGCGTTACATGCAGGATCCGGAACTGCACGCCCTGCTGTTCGGCCAACGCCAACGCACCACGACACCGCTGATCTGATCGCTGCGCTCAGCGGCACAGTTTCCCTAACGCCCCGAGGCGATCTTGCAGAGCCTGCCAGTCGAAACTGCGCGGGTCGGCACGCTCACCCCCCAGGTCCACATAGGCGTGGGTGGTGATGCGCTCGTAGGGAATCTGGAAGCGATCCATCCAACCGTGCAGCACGGCGGCCAGTGCGTCGTACTGGGCAGCGGTGTAGCCGCTGTGCCCTGCCTCGGCATCCTCACCATCGAGGGGGGTCTCGAGGCTGAGGTGCAGGGCAAAATTGTTGACCGAACCCGCAAAGGCGGGGTTTGTGACCACCCACTGGCCATTGAAAGCCGAATTGCCGGCACCAAAAGCCCGCTTGCTGGGGTCGAGCACCTGCACCACCGACCCGTCCTGGCCGATCAAGGCGTGGTAACTGACCTGATCGTCATCGCGGGGGTGAGGGGTGACAAAGGTGTTGATCGCTGAACCGATGCCATAGACGGTTTCGTGCAGAACGATCAGCTGGGGCGTCCGGGAAAGTGGTTGCCCATAGGCATCGCGAGCAAAGCGTTCGCCGTAGTTGGTTGGATCGATCGTCAATGCGTTGGGAGAAGCCCGCAGGGCCTCGACCTTGGCGAGCAGCCGCTGCTGCAGCGCAGCATCAACGGGGCCGCACTGACGCTGCAGGGGGGTGCGCCAACGCGGTTGCTCGATGGGCGGGGCTGCGCCCTCGGCCCGGCTCGACGCCGAGACCAACGAACGTCCTGACGGTTGTCCGAACAGTTGCGCCAGCACCGCATCGCTGAGGCCGTGGGGTTCACGCCCGAGCCAGGCCAGAGCACCGATGCCGAAAGCCGCGGTCGACAGCAGCACCACAACGGCGCGCTGACCCAGCCATGCCGAGCGCGGGATGTTGCTCATGGCTGCAACCCCAACCAGGCCTGCCGGCGGGCCAGGGCAGCGGGCGAGGCGGCCGCATCGGCACGCAGCTCCCAGCGCTCCACAGCCGGGGGCTGCGGCTGCAGCGACAAATTCTGCATCAGCCCTTCGCGGCAGATCAACAGATCAAGCGGCATCAGCCTGTCGCGATGCAGCAACAGCTTGAGATCGTCCTGGCTGCGCAGTCGCTCGCCTTGGAGGGCGATCAACTCATCACCCACAAGCAGGCCGGCCAGCTGGGCGGCGGAATCGCGCTGGAGGCGGCTGATCCAGAGCCCGCCCTCGGGGCGGCGCTCCAACGTCCAGCCCAGCATGGGCAAGCTGGACTCGACCGGCAGCAGCTGCAGGCCCACGTCAGCCAGCAGCGCCTCGAGCGGCGGATCATCGGTGCTGGTGAGCCAGCTGGGCAGCAACGTCGCCAGATCGGCAGCATGGGCCGCAAAGGCGTCGATCAGGTCGGCCTCCCCATACCCCCGGGCGTGGCGCCCATGGCTCTGCCACAGCTGCTGCAGCACGGCGCCCAGCCACGAGCCCTGACGCCGTAGATGCAGGTCGAGCACCAGAGCCAGCACGGCGCCCTTGAGGTAATAACTGATCTGCTGGTTGGCCGCATGGGGGTGAGGCCTGTACAACTTGACCCAGGCTTCTTCACTGCTGCTGCGCAGGCTCTGCACAAACCGTCCCCGGCTGAGCTGATAGCGGCTGAGGTCCTCGCCCAGATCGGCAAGGACATCCGCAGCCGTGCAGCAGCCAGCGGCATGCACGAGCAGCTGATCGACATAACTGGTGATGCCCTCGGCAAACCAGAGGGTAGGCACCACAACCGCGTTCGCATAATCGATGGGTGCCAACTCGCGCGGGCGCAGACGCCGCACATTCCATTGGTGCAGGTATTCGTGGGCGACCAACTGCAGCAGACGCCGCCGTCCCTCGGGCTTCATCAAGGTGCGACGGCCAAACTGCAGCACCGTGCTGCAGTCGTGCTCGAGCCCGCCGTAGCCCGATTCGCTCAGATGCAGCACAAACAGGTAGGTCTCGGCCGCGGGACGCTCCACCCCGACCAGTCGGCAGCAGGCCTGGGCGACCCGCGTCACATCGGCCAACCATTGCGGATCGGTGGCTGGCAGGTCACCACCCCAGCCGACCCAGCGGTGGGGCACCCCAGCCACCGCGAACGCGTGACTGGGATGGGGACCCACCTCGACCGGGCTGTCGATCAGGTGGTCAAAATCCCGGGCCAGCCAGACGCCGTCCCCGTCTGACTCAAGCGGCACAAAGGCCTGCCACGACTCGGGCAGCACCAGACGCAGGCGGTGCGGCGACCAGCGTTCGCCATCAACCTGCAGGGCGATGGCAGCCAGGGCCAGAAAGCCGTGCTCGGCAGTCAGGTGACAGGTGCGCACCGTGAGCTCGGTCGCCTGCACGCTGTAACGAATGGCGATCGGTGCCAACGACGGCAGTTCCAACTCCCAACGAAACGGAGTCAGACGCCGCGGCACCAGGCAACGATCGCCTTGCCAGACCGTCAGGCCCTCGAGGTGACCCACGTACTCGCGCAGCAGGTAGGAGCCCGGGGTCCAGCGCGGCAGGGCAAATGCAAGCTGCTGCCGCTGGGGTTGCAGGTGCAGGGCGGCCTGCACGCATTGGCGCTCCGGTCGGCGCAGATCGAGCGCAAGCTCTGGCACGAACCGGCTCAGCGCGACACCACAAGCTGGGCGTTGGCCAGGGCTGGGTCGGTGGCGATCTGCTGCAATGCGTGGCGGGCGGCATAGGCCTGGGTCAGGCGCCCGAGCAACCGCTGCAGCGACGTCGAGCGGCTGAGACGCTGCAGGTCGGCCACCAGCGCCAAAGACCCATTGCCCTGCCGTCGCCAGCCGAGCTGCTCAGGGCCGACGGCAACCTGCAGGTCGACCGGCTCGCTTTCGCCGGCAAACCCAGGCACGGCACCACCCCAGCGGGGCGACAGTCCCAGATCCTCGAGGCTGCGGGCCAGGCAGTCGGCATCGCGCAGAACCGTTGGCAGGATGGAGAGGTGGGACATGAGCCGAGGCTCGCTTTGCCAAACGCTAGCCACACCGATCTCGGATTCCAGTGGCCGTTGTCACCAATCGCGGCGCCCTGCCGGACCCTGCGCCTGGGGGTGATGGCCTCGGGCAGCGGCAGCAACTTTGAGGCCCTGGTTCAGGCCTGCCGCAACGGCCAGGTGTCGGCCGACGTGGTCCAGCTGATCGTCAACAACCCCGGCTGCGGCGCCCAGCGGCGGGCTGAGCGGCTCGGGGTGTCGTGCCAGCTGGTGGATCACCGGCTCCAGGCCAACCGCGCTGCGCTCGACCAGACCCTGGTGAGCGCGTTTCAGAGCGCTGCTGTCGATCTGGTGGTGATGGCAGGGTGGATGCGCATCGTGACGCCGGTGTTGATCGAG
Organism: Cyanobacteria bacterium K_DeepCast_35m_m2_023; assembly: GCA_016882345.1. The sequence continues at coordinate 5,431 of VGQR01000003.1, read as the reverse complement.
GCCTATCGCGGTCGGTTGATCAACATCCACCCGTCGTTGCTACCGAGCTTCCGCGGCGTCGATGCGATCGGCCAGGCCCTTGCCGCCGGGGTGACCGTGGCCGGTTGCACCGTGCATCTTGTGAGCGAAGAGGTCGATGCCGGCGCCATCCTGATGCAGGCCGCAGTCCCGGTGCTCGGTCACGACGACCGCGACAGCCTCGCCGCGCGGATTCAGTCGCAGGAACACCGGTTGCTGCCGGCAGCTGTGCAGTTGATGGCCCTGCGCCTGGACGCCTCAGGCCTTGCTCAGGGGTAAAAGGGCAACAGCGGCAGACCGGTGTCGGGCGCCAGCCCCGCCAGCAGATTGAGGCACTGCACCCCCTGGCCGGCCTGGCCCTTGATCAGGTTGTCGATGGCGCTCATCACAATCAGCTGGCCGCTGCGGCTGTCGACCTGGACCGACAACAGCGCCCGATTGGTCTGGCGCACCCACTTGGTCGACGGATAGGTCCCCACCGGCAGCACCGCCACCGCCTCGGTGTGGCGGTAGGCCGAGGTGAGCACGGTGCTGCAGTCGGCGGCGGTCAGGCCGGGATCCCGCAGGCGGCAGTACACGGTGGCCAGCAGCCCGCGCACCATCGGCATCAGGTGCGGCGTGAACTGCAGCGTGATCGGGCTGCCGGCCACCTGGCCGGCCAGCTGCTCGATCTCGCTGGTGTGGCGATGGCCCACCACCCCATAGGGCGCCACGGCTTCAGAGGCCTCGGCCAGCAGTAGGTGCTCTTTGGCGGCCCGGCCACCGCCCGACGTGCCCGTTTTGGCATCGATGATGATGCCGTTGGGATCGATCAATCCCTGCCGCAAAAAGGGCAGCAACGCCAGCAGGCTGGCGGTGGGGAAACAACCGGGGGCGGCCACCAGCCTCGCCGCGGCGATCGAGTCGGCGTGCCACTCGACCAACCCATAGACCGCCTCGGCGCAGAGCGCGGCGTCGTCGCGGGCTACCTCGCGGGCCTCGCTGGCATACACCTGCTGCCACTGGGCCAGCGAGCGATAGCGGTAGTCGGCGGAGAGGTCGACCACCTTGATGCCGCGAGCCAGCAGCGGCGGCACCAGCTGGGCCGCCAGGCCGTTGGGCAAGCTCAGCACCGCCAGATCGGCAGCGGCGGCGATGGCATCGGGGTCCGGGCTCTGAACCATCGGATCGCCAGGCAGGGGCAGAAACGGGTTCAGCTCACTCCAGCGCTTGCCGCTGCTGCGCTCACCACCCAAAAAGGTGACCTCGAGCTGGGGGTGCTGCTGCAACAGGCGCAACGTCTGCAGCCCGCCGTAGCCGCTGGCCCCGATCACGGCGACACGAGTGAGCACCACGGGCGACAGCAAACACCGGGCATTTATAAAGGATGATTGACCAGCAGCCCAGCGGTCTGCTTTCGGCGCCCTTGCACGACCAACAGACCAGCGCTGCCGCAAGCGTGGGTGGTGACATCCGTTTTGATGCGATCGCCGACGCCCTGGCGGCGATTCGCAACGGCGAGTCGATCGTGGTGGTCGATGACGAAAATCGCGAAAACGAGGGTGATCTGATCTGCGCGGCCCAGTTCGCCACGCCCGAGCAGATCAATTTCATGGCCACCGAAGCCCGGGGGCTGATCTGCCTGGCGATGGAGGGGGAGCGGCTCGACCAGCTGGATCTGCCCCTCATGGTCGACCGCAACACCGACAGCAACCAGACCGCTTTCACCGTCAGCGTCGATGCCGGGCCCGAAAACGGTGTCACGACAGGCATATCGGCCGAAGATCGGGCCCGCACCATCCAGGTGGCGATCCACCCGCACTCGCGCCCGGCCGACCTCAGGCGCCCGGGGCACATCTTTCCGTTGCGGGCGCGCCAGGGTGGGGTGCTCAAACGGGCTGGCCACACCGAGGCTGCGGTCGATCTGGCTCGCCTGGCCGGCCTGTACCCCGCCGGTGTGATCTGCGAAATCCAGAACGCCGATGGTTCGATGGCGCGGCTGCCCCAGCTGGCGGCCTATGCCCGTCGCCATGGCCTGCGCCTGATTTCGATTGCCGATCTGATCCGCTACCGGCTCGACACCGAACGCTTTGTCAGGCGCCAGGCCGAAGCCAGCCTGCCCAGTGCCTTTGGCCAGTTTCGGGCCATTGGCTACCGCAACGAGCTCGATGGCAGCGAGCACGTGGCCCTGGTGAAAGGACAGCCCGAGCTGGCCAGTGCTGCGGTGCTGGTGCGCGTCCACAGCGAATGTCTGACCGGCGATGCCTTCGGTTCGCTGCGCTGCGACTGCCGCCCCCAGCTCGAAGCGGCCCTGCGCATGATCGATGCTGCCGGTGAAGGCGTGGTGGTGTATCTGCGTCAGGAAGGTCGGGGCATCGGCCTGATCAACAAACTGAAGGCCTATTCGCTGCAGGACACCGGACTCGACACGGTCGAAGCCAACGAGCGCCTGGGGTTTCCGGCTGACCTGCGCAACTATGGCGTCGGGGCCCAGATCCTCAGTGATCTGGGGATTCAGCGGCTGCGCCTGATCACCAACAACCCTCGCAAGATTGCCGGCTTGGGGGGCTACGGGCTGCAGGTGGAAGACCGGGTTCCCTTGGTGATGGACCCCGGCGACCACAACGCCGCCTATCTGGCGGCCAAGCGCACCAAGCTGGGTCACCTGATGGGTCAGGGCCCCAGCTGCCCGGTGGCCGGGCCCACGGCCGTGGTGGCCTGGCATGGGCAGCTCGAGGGTGGTGCGGCGGCCGATCTCGAAGAGCGGCTCGGCGAGCTGGCCCAGGCGGCGGGGCTGCAATGGCAGCGCGAGGAGGATCCCCGTCTGCTGGCCCTGCTCAATCGACCCCAGGTGGCGCTGCTGCTAAGCAGCCTCGCCACCCCCCAGGCGCCATTCGAGGCTGCACCGTTGCGGCGCTGTCTTGAGGCCCTGGCCCAGCCGGGCGGCACCCGTTGCGTGAGCCTGTTGTTAAGCCCAGACCCGCGGGGTCTGGGGCACCCGAGCGCCTCGCTCGAGCCCGAACGCCGTCCCCTGGACGAACTGCGCGGGCTGGGCGGCGCCATGGGTGCCTGGCGCCCAGGCACCCTCATTCAGTGGCAGCTTTAGGCGGCCTGCGAGGGAATCAAGCCTGAATCGTCAGCTTGTTGATGCGGGTTCCCTTGCGAATCGCATTGACCACGTCCATGTTGGCGGTTTTGCCAAAGACGGTGTGCACGCCATCGAGGTGGGGCTGGGCTTCGTGACAGATGAAAAACTGCGAGCCGCCGGTGTTCTTGCCGGCATGGGCCATCGAGAGGGTTCCCGCTTCGTGTTTGTTGGCGTTGATTTCGCAGTCGATCGTGTAGCCCGGGCCGCCGGTGCCGGCCATGCCACGGGATCCTTCACGGCTGTTGGGGCAACCGCCCTGCACCATGAAGCCATCGATGACGCGGTGAAAGGCCAGCCCGTCGTAAAAGCCTGACTGGGCCAGTTTCACGAAATTGGCCACCGTGTTGGGGGCGTCGGCGTCGAACAGCTCGAGCTCGATGCTGCCGGCATCGGTCTCAATCACGGCCTTGGTCACGGCGATCGCGTATAAAGCCCGACTGTATGTGCTGGCAGCAGAGAGAATGCTGAAAACGTTTCCGTGATGGCTGAAGCACCCGTTGATCTGAGCAGCGCCCGGCTGGGGGTGATCGGTGGCAGTGGCCTTTACGCCATGGAGGGGCTCACCGACGTGCGCGAGCTGAGCGTCGACACGCCCTACGGCACCCCCTCGGACCGGTTGCGGATCGGCCGCATCAACGATCTCGAAGTGGTGTTTTTGGCGCGCCATGGCCGCCACCACAGCCTGACCCCCACCGAAGTGCCCTACCGGGCCAACCTCTGGGCCCTGCGCAGCCTGGGGGTGCGCTGGATTGTGTCGGTTTCGGCGGTGGGTTCTCTGCAGGAGCCAATCGCCCCGCTCGACATGGTGGTGCCCGATCAGCTGATCGACCGCACCCACCAACGACCGATCACCATGTTTGGCCAGGGTCTGGTGGCCCATGCCACCTTTGCCGATCCGTTCTGCCCGGTCCTGAGCCGACTGGTGGCCGATGTGGGCGAAAGCCTGATGCCCCAGGGGCGCACCCTGCACCGCGGCGGCACCTACCTGTGCATGGAGGGCCCGGCCTTTTCGACCCGCGCCGAATCCGAGCTGTACCGCAGCTGGGGCTGTGACGTGATCGGCATGACCAACCACAGCGAGGCGCGCCTGGCCCGCGAATGTGAGATGGCCTACGTCACCCTGGCGATGGCGACCGACTACGACTGCTGGCACCAGGAGCATGCCTCGGTCACGGTCGACATGGTGATCGACAACCTCAGGGCCAATGCAGCGCTGGCCCAGCAGATCGTCAGGGTGTCGGCCGAGCGCGTGGCGGTGCAGCGTCCCCCCAGCGCGGCCCATCACGCCCTGCGGCACGCCTTGATGACCCCCCAGGAGCACGTGCCGGTGGAGACCCGCCGCCGCGTCGATCTGCTGACCACCCCCTACTGGGGTCCGTTCACGGCGTGATGCTGGCCCGTAGCACGTCCCGCAGGCGAGGGCCGTGCAGGGCCAGGGCCTGGCGGGCCTCCTCGACGTCGAGGCCCGCCAGCTCCATCAACAGCGCCAGCTTGACCGAACCGCCGCTGCGGCTCAGCAGCGCGATGCCGCGGTCCCGGGGAACAGCGGCCAGATCGCGCAGGATCCGCAGGGCCCGGTCTTCGAGCTTGCTGTTGGTCACGGCCACATCGACCATGCGGTTGCCGTGCACCTTGCCCAGCCGCACCATCACCCCGGTCGAGAGGATGTTGAGTGCCATCTTGGTGGCGGTGCCGGCCTTGAGCCGGGTCGAGCCGGTCAGCAGCTCAGGGCCGGTCAGCAGGCGGATGTCGATGTCGCAGGGCATGGGGGCCTGCTCAGGCGGTACGCAGGCCAGCGCCACGGCCAGGGCGCCCAGCTGGCGGGCGTGGGCCAGCGCTCCCAGCACGTAGGGGGTGGTGCCCCCGGCAGCGATGCCCACCAGGCAGTCGGCCGCCCAGAACCCGCGAGCCTGCAGGTCGCGCACGCCACCACCGGGCTCATCTTCGAGCCCTTCGGAGCTGCGCAACAGCGCCGGCGCACCGCCGGCCAACACCCCCTGCACCAGCTCCGGGTCACTGCAGAAGGTGGGCGGACACTCGGCCGCATCGAGCACCCCCAGCCGGCCCGAGGTGCCAGCGCCCAGGTAAAACAGGCGGCCGCCAGCCGCCAACCGGGCCGCAATCGCGTCGATCGCGGCGGCCAGGGCCGGCCCGGCAGCGGCCACGGCCTGCTGGGGCCGTTTGTCCTCGTTGCAGAAAAGCTCCACCAGGGCCTTGGTGTCGAGCTGGTCGAGGTCGGCACTGGCGCCATGGGCCTGTTCGGTCAACAGGTGACCCCGGTCAGCA
>VGQR01000002.1 GCA_016882345.1 Cyanobacteria bacterium K_DeepCast_35m_m2_023 | reverse complement strand
CGCACCGCTGCTGCAGTACCTGGGTGCAAAGCCGAGCACAGCGCGCTTTGACATCACCCTTTACCCGGGAACTTGGCTGAAACAGGAACTGTCACGGCTTGCCGCTGAACCGGGCAGCGAGCGCAGCAACCGGCTCAGCCTGCTGCTCGGCAATCGCGAGCTGCCCCAAACTCGCACGGTGACCCACGTGCTCTGGGCCATGTACGGAATGGTGCCCGCCGGAGCGACCCAGGCACCGCACCGCCATCAATCGGTCGCCCTCGACCTGATCATTGACTGCCCTGAAGGCTGTTACACCTTGGTGGGCACCGAGCTCAACAGCGACGGCAGCATTCGCAACCCGAAGCGGATCGACTGGAACGCGGGCGGAGCCTTCATCACACCTCCAGGCCATTGGCATGCCCATGTCAACGAGGGTAAGCGCTGCGCTTACCTGCTGCCGATTCAGGACGCCGGCCTCAAAACCTACCTGCGCAGTCTCGACATTCGCTTCGCCTCGGCGGACTAAATTAGCCGCGGCAGATTACAAACCTTCGTTGGTGAATTCCACCGTGCAGCGGTACTTGTAGTTGTCAGGTCCCATCTTGATCTCCTGGCAACTTTTGTTGATCACAGCTGCCCCCATGGGCAGCTTTTCCATCGCCAGACGCATTGCCATGGCTCGGTCTGAAATGGACTCCCCAGTGCTGCGGCCGCGCTGCTTGACCTTGGTTCCAAAGCTGGGGTTGAGCCTGAGGGCCTCGTTGTAATCGTTCATGGCACCGACCACATCGCCGCTGTCATGCTTTGCCTTGGCGCGATAGAAATAGGCAAGTGCCGTCGGTTTGAGCGCAATGGAATCGCGCATTAAGTTGATAATCTGCTTTTCATTGCCGCGCTTGTTGAACAATTGACGTGCCAGCGCCAAGTAGTCATCGGCAGTGTCAGGCCGGGTCTGATGCATCAGCTTCGACGGCGACGGCACCGGCATGATCGGATCGAGCGGCTGCAGCGGCGGAGCGGTGCTTGCCTTGGCCACCACTTGCGGTGAGAGCTTGGGCGCCGGGGCAGGGGCGGCCGGCTCCTGTTGGGGTCTGGCGACAGCAACGGCAACGGGGGCAACCACCGCTGGTGCGGGCTTGAAGCTCGGCGCAGGCGCAGGCTTGGGTGCGGGTGCCGGTGCAGCGACGGTAGGAGCGATAGGTCTGGCGGCCACAGCCGGCTTGGATGCGCTCTTGGCCAGAGCGGCCACGGCATCGGCCACCGGCCGAACTGCCGCCTTGGGCATGGCCGTGGCCGCTCTGGCCAGCAGGGCCGCAGCCCGTTGAAACTCCTGGAAAAAGGCGATCGGCACGGCCTGGTTGGTGCCTGTCTTGATGAAGACGTTCTCCTGCTCGGTCGGCTTGTCGACGGTCTCTCCCTGGCCGTGGATCCCTACCAGCTCTCCGGCGCTGTTGAGGACCGCCCCACCGCTCATGCCCTCCAGCGTCGGGTTGGAGTAAAGCAACTGGTAGCCGTTGGGAATCGCCACTGAGGCATTGGCCTGCACGTCGCCCTTGAGCAGACGCAGGCTTCTGACTGGAACAGCTGAGGTGGGCAGCGGAAAACCAGCGACATAAATGCTCTGACCCATCTCGACCTGGCGGCTGTCACCGACGGCTGCAACCGTGTAGTTCTGGGATGACTCAAAGGTAATGACCCCCAGATCGACATCGGATGCCAGCCGTTGCATGGTGCGGCTGTCGGCGATGTGCTCCTGGCTGTCGGATGTCGTGATCGCGACCTCCTCGCCAGGTCGGTTGCTGCCGATCACATGCCAGGCGGTCAATACGGTGTAACGGCGGCCAACCTTCTCCACGATCACCCCAGAACCGCCCTGGGAGCCCTTGATCTTGACGGTGATCGCCTTGGCGATGCGACCAACTTTGGCGCCATCGTCGCTAGCTGCCACCACCACTACCAGCAACGAGGGCATGGGTCCCCACCATGCCCCGATCCACAGCACACCCGCCATCAGCAGCGCACCGGAGCGCGGCGCTTGGCCTATCGATGATCGCCGTTTCACCAGGGCAGGGAGGATCGGGATTGCATCAAGATCTCGCTCGGAGATCTAATCCAATGGGATCAGGGTTTCAAATCCAGACTAGGCCGAGACCAGGGATTGGTCAGGCCGTTGTGGTGAAGACGCCTGAGTTACTTCATGGCGATCGACCAAAGCACGAAAGCGATCACCCTCGATGGATTCCTCCTGAATCAACAGCTCGACCAAGCGATCGATGAGCGCGCGACGCTGCGCCAGCAGGTCGACCGCCTGGGCCAAGGCATCAATCGCCAATTGACGCACCTGGGCATCGATCTGCCGCCCTGTTTGTTCCGAGTAGGGCGCATCGCCGCGCAACCAATCACGCCCCAGAAACACCTCACCAGCCTCGCTCTCGAGAGCGAGCGGCCCCAGGGTCGAGAAGCCGTAGCGCGTCACCATTTCGCGTCCGATGCGGGCCACCAGATCCAGATCGCCAGCAGCACCCTGGGTGACTTCGCTGGGGCCGAACACGACCAGCTCGGCGGCCCGTCCGGCCAGGGCCACCACCAGGCGAGCCTTCAGGGAGGCCCGGGTGATCAGGCCTGAATCGAGGATCTCCTCATCGGGCATCGTGCGGGCGAATCCACCGACGCCACCGGCCCTGGGCAACAAGGTGACCTTGTCCAACTTGTCGGCAGCCGGCATCAGCGTCGTGACCAGCGCATGGCCGATCTCGTGGTAAGCAATCAACCGCTTCTTGGCACTGTCCTGGAGCGGCGCCGCCGTCAGACCCATGGTGATGTGCTCGAGTGCATCGTTGAGCGCCGCATCATCAATCTGCTGCTGCTCGCGGCGAGCCGTCAGGATTGCACCCTCATTGAGCAGATTCGCCAGGTCAGCGCCCGAGAACCCCGGGGTCCGCGCAGCCCACTCGGACAGATTGACTGCAGGGTCCAATGGCCTGGTGCGGGCATGGACAGACAGGATCTCTTCACGGCCACGGCGGTCAGGTAAGTCGACCGTGATGCGCCGGTCAAAACGGCCAGGACGCATCAGGGCCGCGTCGAGCACATCCGGGCGATTGGTGGCTGCCAACAGGATGACGCCCGAATTGTCTTCGAAGCCATCCATCTCGGTGAGCAGCTGATTGAGCGTCTGCTCCCGTTCATCGTTGCCGCCGCCGATGCCGGCACCCCGCTGACGACCCACGGCATCGATCTCATCGATAAAGATGATGCAAGGGGCTTTGGCCTTGGCCTTGCGAAACAGGTCGCGGACGCGGCTGGCACCCACGCCGACAAACAGCTCGACAAATTCAGAGGCGGCCATCGAGAAAAAAGGAACCCCGGCCTCGCCGGCAATGGCCCTGGCCAATAGCGTCTTTCCGGTTCCGGGTGGGCCGACCATCAGCACACCCTTGGGGATTTTTGCGCCCACAGCGGTGTAACGCTCCGGGGATTTCAGGAACGTGACCACTTCAGAGAGTTCTTCCTTGGCCTCGGCGATTCCTGCCACATCGTCGAAGTGAACCGGTGTGGCGTTGTCTTCCTGCACCCTGGGCTGGGAGCGCCCGAAGCCCAGAGCCTTGTTGGCAACCTGTGCCGACCGTCGCAGCAGCAAGCCCAGCCCCAGCAGCAGCACCAGAACCAGGAGACCGTTAGAGACCAGCGAGGCCATCGCGGTCTCCTGACGTTCATCGCGCACCGTGAGCGGGACCCGTGCAGCCTGGGCGGTCTGCAACAGCATCTGATCGTTGCTGAAGACGCTGACCTGAGCCCGTCGCCCATCCTTGTACGTGACCGACAGTTCGCGCCGTTGCGGCGCCAGGTCCAGCTCAGCGACCTTGCCACTGCGCACATCGCGCAGCAACTGGCTGTACGAGGGTTGCCCAACCGCTGGCAACCGCTGCTCAGGGGCGGGACGGGTGGCGACGATCGCGAGGGGAGGAGCAGGAGTGCTTGCGCCCACTGAGCTCTCAATTCGGGTCGAGCTTAGCGATTTGACGAAAGGCGAGTCGGCAAAAGATGATTTCCGTTTGGCAAGTCAGGTCGCGCGATGGCGGTTCCCAAGAAGAAAACATCCAAAGGCAAGCGCAACCAGCGCCATGCCCATTGGAAAGCCAAGGCAGCCGTAGCCGCCCAGAAGGCCCTCTCCATCGGCAAGGCTGTGCTCAGCGGCCGGTCCCAGGGCTTCGTCTATCCGGTGAAGGACGACGACAGCGAGGACTGAGCCCTGCAATGGCGGGATCTGATCTGCCGCAAGCTGCTGACTGCTGACCTGTCACAGCTGCTGATCCGTCACCGTGAACGATCCTCACAGTGGCGGTGTGACCTGTAGGCAGCGGCGCAGGCCATCGAGTTCGGCCACTGCCATGGCCTGACAGCGCAGCTTCGGTTGGTAGAGCATGGGTGGCAAAGAGGCGAGGCTTGCTCTGACCATCGCCTCGACGTCAGACCTGTCCATGGCAGCGCTGCCTCGACGGCGTTGTGAGGCTTCGGCCTCCAGTCGCCAATGACGCACCGAGCTCCAGGTCTGGGGTTCGATCACCCAGATGCTGCCGCAAGCTGCCCACAACGGCTGATAGTTGGCGAGCGCTGCATTCCAGCGGGGCATCCAGGCCTGCTCCTGGGCATTCAGGTCATGATCCCCTTGTTGCAGCCACTGCGACAACGTTGAGCCTGACACCGGGGCATAACCCAGCAATCATCCTTCGAGCAGCAGGGCCTGCGCCGGTTGCTCGACCCAGCCACTGCGGTCACCCTGACCTTGGCGCAGGGTTTTATCAAAACGGGGCAGGCGCAGAATCTGAGAGCGTCGCCAGTGTTCGATCGCCTGCAACAGCAGCAGCGGGTCATGGCTGCCCGGTGGCACGCGGTTGACTCCGAACGGGTTGCCCGCCAGCTGAACTTGGCGCTCGTCCCACTCCAGATAAGCGTCATCGATCGATGCGACGGCCAGCTCCCAGCCCAGACTGCAGGCCAACCGCTGCACCTGCCCCGCCAGCGTGGTCTTGCCGGCACCAACCGGAGCCTGCAGGCCGAGGACCGGTTGACGGCTTCCCTGGGCCCGTTGGCTCTCAAGCCAGGTGAGCATGGGTGCAACCAACCCCCACAGCAATGCTGCGTCGCAGTCGATGGGCGAGGCCTGCTGTGCAAGTCGGGCCTGCCAGCGCTGCTGCCAGGCCTGGGGATCGGTGACACCGAGCCGCGCGAGCAGAGAGACACCGCTCATCGATGGTCGCCCATCAGCCTCAGGTGCCGATCTTGAACGCGTCGAGCACCACCGAATAGACCGCGCCCATGCGGAGGTTGTCGGTCAACATCCAGGCCAGGCTGGGACGCCCCTGAACCAATCGGCTGCGCAGCCGGATCAGCAGCTCCACCACCGCCACCATCAGCAGCACCGCTGCAGGGCGGCCGCCGGGAATGCGGGCATTGACGTAGACGGTGAGATTGCTGCCGATGTAATACCCCAGCAACATCGCCAGAATCAGCAGGCTGCTCTGGCGCCAGTTGCGTCCCACTAGGCCGCCGACCGACTGTCCGAGCGTCGCCAGGCAGCGGTTGTAACGGGTTTGCTGCAGCGGCAGACGGGTCATGGCAATGCTCAGCTCAACAGAGCCTGCAGATAGGAGAGCGCGATCTCGCCCATCTGGCAAGGCGGGCCCTGCAGCACCTCAGACCCAGCACCCAGCTGGCTGACGACCGCCGCAGCCGGCAAGGGAGCGCGCAGCCCGCTGCGGCTCGCCAACGCGATGCGGCTGTAGTGGCTCAGGGTCAACACACAGGCCAGCGAGGCCCCGCGGGCAGCCATCAGCCCCACCGAGGTGTCTTCGATCACCAACACCTCGTCAGCACTGGTGACAAGCCCCCGATCGAGCAGCTGGGTCAACGCCAGCTGATAAGCCTGGGGATCGGGTTTCTTGCGCTCAACGTCCTCGCCGCAAACCCAGAAGGCAAACAGCGGCGGCAGAGCGGCGAGCAGATGCTGATTCAGGGCGTTGACCGCCGAGCGACTGCTGGTGGTGACGATTGCCTGGGCCAGTCCGGCCCCGTGGGCCTGGCGCAGCAGGGCCTCAACGCCAGGTCGCAACGCCAGCTGACCAGTGGTCATCAAGGCGTTGTAGTGGTGCTGTTTGGCCCGTTGCAAGCCCTCGACCCGGGCGGGATCGGCCACCGTTCCTTCGAGTTCTTGCAGCTGGGCAGCGATGCGTTCACGTCCACCGCTGATGCGAAGCCAACGGCCATAGCCGTGGGCGTCCCAATGGATCGGCAGGCCAGCATCGGCAAAGGCACGATTGAAGGCACGCCGATGGCCATCCCGCTCGGTCTCGGCCAAGGTGCCGTCGACATCCCACAGCAACGCCCGCAGCGTCAATCCGCCTTCTGTGCAGCCGACCCCACGCTGCCATGGCGGACCACAACTGGCGATGGCCACAGCCCGCACAATGGGCAGGTTGATGCTCATTGCTGGTGCTGCCCCCGATTGACCAGCAACGCTGGCTGTTGCCCCAACCGCTGCCGCTCGCAGGGGCTGGGTCTCTCGACTCCCTGGCAAGCGCCACCAATCTGTGCCGCGAACTGGTGAGCGTGCTGCTGCGGCGGGGTCACAGCGATGCCGCAGCCATCGAGGCCCTGCTCGCACCCGCAGCGCCACCAGCAGCGTCCGAGCACTTCGCCGACCTGCCCCAGGCGGTTGAGCGGCTGGTGGCCGCCTGCCGGCGGGGTGAAGCGGTGGCCATCTGCGGCGACTACGACGCCGATGGCATGACCAGCACGGCCCTGTTGGTGGGGGTGTTGCAACGGCTGGGGGCGTCCCCCCAGGCGGCGATTCCCAGCCGCATGGACGACGGATATGGGCTCAACACCTCCATGGTCGAGCGGCTCGCAGCCGAGGGGATCGCCCTGCTGGTCACGGTCGACAACGGCGTCAGCGCCCGCAACGCCCTGATCAAGGCTCAGGAGCTGGGGGTGGAGGTGATCCTCACCGACCACCACACCCTGCCGCCGCAGCTGCCCCCGCACCTGGCGCTGCTGCACCCAGGCGTGACACCCCTCGATTCGCCGTTTCGCGGTCTAGCGGGCGTGGGGCTCGCCTATGTCCTGGCGGCCGCTCTGGCCGACGCGATGCAGGACCGGCAAGGGCTGGCCATCGCCCTGCATCTGTTCTGCATTGGCACCATTGCCGACATGGCCCCGTTGCAGGGGGTCAACCGGCGCTGGCTGATGGATGGCCTGCCGCAGCTGCACAAGACCCCGTTACCGGGGCTGAAAGCCCTGCAGCAACTGGCCGGGCTTGACGGGCAGTCGGTCGGTGCCGAGGCGGTGGGGTTCCAGCTGGCGCCGCGCATCAATGCGGTCGGTCGTCTGGGTGATCCGGCCCTGGTGGTGGAGCTGCTGACCACACCCGACGACGCCAGGGCGATGGAGCTGGCGCGCCAATGCGAGGCCCTCAACCGCCAACGGCGCGAGCTTTGCGACGCGATCGAGGCCGAAGCCCTCGCCCTGCTCGAGGCCGATGGTGATCAGCGCAGTTCATTTCTGTTGCTGGCCCAGAACCACTGGCATCACGGCGTGATCGGCATCGTCGCCGCCCGTCTGGTGGAGCGGTTCGGCCGCCCCGTCGCCCTGTTGGCCGGTGAAGGCCACGGGCGCCTGCGCGCCTCGGTGCGCGCACCGAGGGGCTTCGCCGTCGATGCGGCCCTGGCCGCCAGCGCGCATCGCCTGGAACGGTTCGGCGGTCACCCTGCCGCCGGAGGCTTCAGCGTGCGCGCCGAAGAGCTTGCGGCCCTGCACGACGAGCTCAACCAACGGGCCTCACTCTGGTTGGAACGCCAGGGCGACGGCTTACCGGTTGAGCCAGAAGCCCTGCTGCCACTGGAGCGCATCGATCGGCTGTTCTGGCAGCAGCTGGTGCGGTTGGGCCCCTATGGCGTGGGTCACCAGGCACCCATTTTTTGGAGCCGTCAGTGCCGTGTGCTCGAGCAGACCTGCCTGCGTGGCGGCCACCTGCAACTGATGCTGGGACAGAACGAGACTCAGTTGCGCGCCATGGGATGGCGCTGGCAGGGCGGTGGAACGCTTCCAGAGCTTGTGGATGTGGCCTACCGGGTGGTCATGGACCGCTGGCAAGACCGTGAGCGGCTTCAACTCGAGCTTGTTGGGCTCAGACCAGCGGCCGCCTCGAACGGAGCAGTGTTGTTGCAACGCTGCGATCGCCTGTATTGGTGCCGGCAGGATGGCAAGGACCTGGTGGTTCGCAACGCCGCGGGCGATGAACTGCGCCAGGCGATCAGCCCTGCAGGAGCTGCGCCTGGCCAGCCACAACTCGATCATCCCTACGTCCGGGGATTGCTCGATCAGGCGGCGTTGGCCCTAGGGCTCAGGCATTGAACGCTCAGAGTGCGCCGCGGCGGTAGAAGAGGATGAAGATCACAGCGGGACCGGCCAGAGTGATCAGGGCCAGGGCTGCGAAGTTGGCGATCAGGTGGAAATCCATCGGGATCGGTCGGACTCGGTGAATCGGGATGCAATCGAGCAGCCTGGATCAGGACGTGCCTCAGTTCTCAGCCTAGAAGCTCAACCCACAGAGCTTGAGCCCGAGCAGCAGGGCTGTGATGGCTTGTCATGCTGAGCGGGCATGCGCGCAACACCCCACCATGTCCAGGTCTGAGCACTGGCAGTGCATCAGCGGCTGCGGGGCCTGTTGTCGCCTGGATCCCAGCCTGAGGCAGGAGGCCCTGGACGCCCTGGATCCGCAGCAGCAACGGCGCTACCTGGAGTTGGTGGGCGATGACGGCTGGTGTCGCCACTACGACACCGGTGGCAGGCGTTGCCGCATCTACAACGATCGGCCCGACTTCTGTCAGGTCCAGAATCTGGTGCGCTTGTTCGGCCCTGCCGAACTGGGTCATGCCGACGGTGATCAGTTTGCGATTGGCTGCTGTCTGCAGCAGATCCGCAGCGAGTACGGCGGCCGAGGCAAAGTGATGAGACGATTCTTGCGGGCGATCCGATCGCAGTGATGGGTGAGGCAAAGGACTCCCAGAATGCGGCCGGCGGCTGGGGTGCTGTGTTCCTGAGCACGGCGACCACCGTGTTTCTGGCCGAATTGGGTGACAAAACCCAGCTGGCCGCCCTGCTCCTCTCGGCCCAATCGGGTCGTCCGCTGGTGGTCTTCATCGGAGCTTCACTGGCCTTGATCAGCTCCAGCCTGGTGGGGGTGGTGCTGGGCCGCTGGTTGGCCCGCCTGCTTCCCGGCGAACTGCTTGAACGCCTCGCCGGAATCTTGATGGTGGTGCTGGGCCTGTGGCTGGGCCGTCAGGCCATGGTCACCCTGCCGATCTTTGCGGGCTCAGGCGCGCTCCCCTCATGACCCTGCCCTCCATGGCCCTGCCGCTGGGCCTGCTGGCCTCGACCTTCGCCACGGTGTTTCTGGCTGAACTGGGAGACAAGACCCAGCTCGCCATCGTCACGATCAGTGGCACCTCGACCAGGCCTGGCGCCGTGTTCGCCGGCAGTGCCACCGCCCTGGTGCTGGCCAGCCTGGTGGGAGCGGCGGCCGGAGGCTCTCTGTCCAGCCTGATCCCGACGAACCTGCTGCAACTCGCCGCGTCGTTGGGGTTTCTGCTGATCGGCGGCCGACTGATCGCCAGGAGCTTGAAACCTGCCTCGCCGTCCGAGGACAATCCCATCACATCAGCGGCGGTGGGCGACGGGTCCTCAGAGACCTAAGATTGAAGGAACGACAAGGCACGCCGAAACGGGCACAGCTGCCAGCTCTGCTTCGTTTCACGACCCGTTCTGCGAGTCAGGCACAGCGGTCTGGAACACATCACCGGCCCAACCGGATGTCCGTTTCAACCTGACCGCACCGCCTGAGCTTGAAGCGTCGCTGCGTCGGCCACCTCTGTCCGGGCGACCGCTGCATCGCCGCCCGCCATTTGCCTGAACCACTATGAAGTTCACGGTCGCTGACCTGCTCGACCAGCTTCCCGACAGCGAACCGCTGCCCCTGACCAAGTTGGAGAAGGCTCTGAGCCTCAGCCAAAAACTTGAGAAAGAGCAGCTCCGAATCGGCCTGGAAGCGCTCACGCGGCTCGGACTGGTCGAACAGTTCGACAGCGGAGTGCAACGGCGTCAGAACGACGAACTGATTGCGGCGCGGCTGCGTTGCTCGAGCAAGGGGTTCTGCTTTGCCCTGCGCGAGGACGGCGGTGAGGACATCTACATCCGTGATCACCAGCTCAACCACGCCTGGAACGGCGATCGGGTCCTGGTCCGCATCACGCGCGAGGGCGGCCGGCGCCGTTCACCCGAGGGGGGGGTGCAATGCATCCTGCAGCGCCAGACCACCAGCCTGCTGGCCCAGCTGGAGCAGCAGGGCGAGAAGGTGTTGGCCCAGCCCCTCGACGACCGGCTGTTGACCAGCATTGAACTGCCCACCGACGACA
This sequence comes from Cyanobacteria bacterium K_DeepCast_35m_m2_023, assembly GCA_016882345.1. The sequence goes on along the minus strand of VGQR01000002.1, from coordinate 12,521 downwards.
GTCAGCACCTGCATGACGGTGAGCAGGCCGTGGTCGAGGTCCTGATCGACCGGTACCCGGTGGCCCAGCACACAGCCAGCGGACATGTGGCCAGGGTTCTACCCATCCACGGTGGGGAGGCGGCAGACCTGGACCTGCTGCTCACCAAACATCGCCTTCACAACCGTCCAGCAGCGCCGCGGGTCAACCCGCGTGCCACGAGCGACAGCGGGCGCAACGATCTCACCAACCTGCCCACCGTGCTGCTCGAGGCCTGGAGTGGCAACGATGCCCCCCCGCTCGTGGCCCTCTCGCTCGAGTTGCGCGAGGACAACGGTTGGCGTCTGTGGGTGCATGCCCCCAGCGTGGCTGAGCGAGTCGCGCCAGGCAGCAGCACCGATCAATGGCTGAGGCAACAGGGGCACGCCCTCTGCCTCGGAGATCAATGGCAACCGCTGCTGAGCCCGGCGCTCAGCAAAGCCTGTGCCTTCAAGAGCGGCGAGAGCCAAGATGCCCTCTCGGTGTGCCTCGAGCTGGATGCCCAGGGGGCTCTGGAGCATTACAGCTTTTGCCGCAGCCGCATCAAGGTTGGAGGTTGCGCCGGAGTGGCGGCCATGGAGGCCCTGGCCGAACGCAAGCCCAAAAGCCGCACCACCCCCGCTGCGCTCAAGGGACTCAAAGAACACCTGACCCTGCTCGAGCAACTGGTGGCCCTTGGCACCTGCCTGCGCCAGCAGCGCCTCGCTGCCGGCTCGATCGATCTGGATCTGCCCCTGCCGCCCTTGGAGCTGCTGGGTGATCTGCGCAGTCCTGCACCAGAAGGTTCGGGTGACGGCTGGATGATCGAACTGCCCGCGCACCATCCGCACGCGATCGTGCGCGAGTGCGTGGTGGTCGCCGACCGCGCCCTCGGTCGACATTTGGCAGCCCTGGGGCTGCCCGGCCTGTTTGCGTCCAACCCATCCGCCTCGAGCGCCGATCTGCACGAAGTCGTCAAGGCGGCCCTGGCCCTCGACATTCCACTGGAATTGAGTGAGGACGGCGATCCCAGCGCCGCCGACCTGGCCCAGCGCTTTGCCCGGACCGACCGCCAGCGCCCCCTGCAGCAACAACTGCGCGCGACCCTGCAGCCGGTCGTGCTCAAGCCGGATGCCGCACCCCATGCCCTCGCCGGCGAGTCAACGGCTGTCGCACCCTGGTGTTCTGCGACCTTGCACTACGCCGACATCTGGAACCAGCAACTGCTGCTCACCCTGCTGCTGGAAGGCAAGAACCGTCCGAGCGTGCGCCACAAGACCTGTGTGGATCTGGCCTCGGACCGCTGCCACGGCGCGATCGACTGGCCCATCCTGACGGCCGGGGTGCTGCTTCCCTACAGCGATGACCTCGCCCATGGCTTGGCCGACAAGTTGAACCAGCGGGAGCGCGAACTGCGTGAGTTCAGTGCTGACCTGGTTGCGATGGCCCAGGCCAGGCAAGCCGAACCACTGGTGGGCCAGCCCCTGCAAGGAGTGATCAGCGGCGTGCAGAGCTACGGGTTCTTTGTCGAGGTTCCTCCCTCTCAGGTGGAAGGGTTGGTGCACGTCAGCTCCCTGAAAGACGACTGGTACGAATACCGTTCGCGCCAAAATCGCCTGGTCGGCCGCAAGAACCGTCGCACCTACATGCTGGGCGACAGCGTCGAGGTGATCATCGAGAAGGTCGATCCGCTGCGCCACCAGGTGGACCTGGCGGTGGTGTTGCCCGAGGGGGATGAGCACTGCGAGGACCAACACGACCCAGCCATCGGAACGGCCACCGACCCAGCCGATGACACCGGCACGGAACCGTGACCATGGCCGGGGAGCGCGCACCACTGGTGTTGGGCATCTCCGGTGCCTCGGCCCAACCGTTGGCCCAACGGGCTCTCGAGCTGCTGCTCGAGGCCGGCAACACCATTGAGTTGATCACCAGCCGCGGTGCCCTGACGGTCTGGCAAGCGGAGCTGGGTCTCAAGGTGCCCGGTGAACCCGAGGCACAAGAACAGTTCTGGCGCGAACGCACCGGGAGCAGCAAGGGGGTGCTGCGTTGCCACCGCTGGAATGATCAGGCCGCCACCATCGCCAGTGGCAGCTACCGCACCAGGGGCATGGTGATCCTGCCCGCCAGCATGGGCTGCGTGGGCAGGATTGCCGCCGGCGTTGCCACCGACCTGCTCGAACGTGCCGCCGATGTGCACCTCAAGGAGGCGCGGCCACTGGTGCTCTGCCCGCGCGAAACACCCTGGAACCTGGTGCACCTGCGCAATCTGACGGCTTTGGCCGAAGCGGGTGCCCGGATCGCACCGCCTGTGCCGGCCTGGTACCACCGCCCCCAGCGCATCGAAGACATGGTGGATTTTTTGGTGGTTCGGATCTTTGATGTGCTCGGCGACGACCTGGCCCCCCTGAACCGATGGAGCGGCAGTCCTTGAAGCGGCCGTGAATCCTCTGCAACAACTGCTGCTGATCCCGCTGCTGGCGCCACTGCTGGCGGTGCTGCTGCTGGGGGCGATCAACCCCAGACCAGCTGTCGCCCTGCGTCTGCTGATCTGGACGTCACCGGTCCTGCCGCTGGGCGGCTGGATCGCCGCCGCCGGCGCCACCGGTGCCGGACTCAGCGCCCTGGCCACCGTGCTGGCGCTGCGCCAACAGGCGGCCGCGGGGCAGCGGCCGATCGCCCCTGCGGCTGGCGGCGCCGAGCCGCCCCCCCGGCGACCCGGTTCAACGACCACGGGCGCCAGCGGACCAAGCCGGTCACCGGGGGACCCCGCACCCACCGTGGAAGTCCCCTTCCGCGTGATCCGCCGGGGCAGCGCCAGCCCAGCGAAGCCAACGCCCGAACCAGCGACCGAAGCCGCCACAGCCAAAGCCGTGGGCGATGGCTGGGATCAGCCGCTCAACGATCACTGGGATTAGTCGGGCGCCTTCGGCTCCAGCCGCCCAATGACTTGGGCAGGCCCGCCTAAAGTCGGCGCAGTCTCTGATCCTGCCCGTGCCGGCCAGCGCATCCGATCCAGCAGGCGGCGCAAGCACCCCCGCCAAAGCCAAACCCCCGGCTCCGGAGGACCAAGCGTTTTCCAGCTTTGTGCCCGAGCTGTTGATACCGGCGCTGGAACGCGAAATCGCCAACTACGGCGGTCCCGCCATCGAGCTCGAGTTTGCCCAGGGCCCCATGCCGGTCAACCAGGCCCCCTGCTGGATGGTGCGAGGCGACCTGGGCAGCGAGCGCCGCTTCTGGCTGTGCTTTCTGAACGACGACATCAACAGCCCCAAGACCATCGCCCTCGCAGAGGGCCCCGGCGCACCGAGCCTGCTGGAGTCGTTTTTGATCGACGAAAAGAAGATCACACTCCCGTTGCTGGTTTCGAGGCTGGTGCAACGGCTCAACGGCCAGAAGTGGCTCGGCCCCAACTGAAACCGTTGGCCCGCGCCTGCTTCACAACCCCTCTGCAGCGCCGGCACGGCTCCTACGATGGGATCACTGCCATGCGTTTGATCCGATGGTTCCTCCCAGCGCTGTAGCCGCACCCACCTCGACTGCCTCCGGCACCCAGCCGGTTGGGACCCCGGATGCGCCAGCGATCAAGGATCCCGTCAAGGACACGATCCTGACCCCACGCTTCTACACCACGGATTTCGACGCCATGGCGGCGATGGATCTGCGGCCCAACGAGCAGGAACTGGAAGCCATCTGCGAAGAATTCCGCAAGGACTACAACCGCCACCACTTTGTGCGCAGCGAGGAATTCGAGGGGGCAGCCGAGAAGCTCGATCCCGAAACCCGCAGGGTGTTCATTGAATTTCTCGAACAGAGCTGCACATCCGAATTCTCTGGCTTCCTGCTGTACAAGGAATTGAGCCGTCGCATCAAGCAGAAGAACCCCCTGCTGGCCGAATGCTTTGCACACATGGCGCGCGATGAAGCCCGCCATGCTGGTTTTCTCAACAAGTCGATGGCCGATTTCGGCCTGCAGTTGGATCTTGGCTTTCTAACAGCCAACAAGGCTTACACCTTCTTCAAGCCCAAATTCATCTTCTACGCAACCTATCTCTCCGAAAAGATTGGCTACTGGCGTTATATCGCTATTTACCGTCACCTCGAGAAGAATCCTGAAAGCAAAATTTTCCCGATTTTTAACTTCTTTGAAAACTGGTGTCAAGATGAAAATCGCCATGGCGATTTCTTTGACGCCCTGATGAAGGCCCAACCCGATACTGTCAGGGGGCTTCAGGCGCGACTGTGGTGTCGCTTCTTCCTGCTCGCCGTGTTCGCCACCATGTATGTGCGCGATGTGGCTCGTAAGGAGTTTTACGAAGCACTGGGTCTCGACGCACGCGAGTACGACAAATACGTGATTGCAAAAACCAACGAAACATCCGCACGTGTGTTTCCTGTGGTTCTCAACGTCGATCACCCCAAGTTCTATAGTCGCCTCGAGAGCATCGTTCGCAACAACCATGCTCTCAGTGATGCCGATGCATCGGCCGCACCAGCACCGATCAAGGTGATTCGCAAGCTGCCTTTCTGGGCAGCCAATGCCGCTGAAATGGCCAAGTTGTTCCTGACGGCGCCGATCCGCAGCGACCGCTTCCAGCCAGCCGTGCGCTGATCGGAGACCACCTGCCTTGACCACCACCCGTTCCGTCAGCCTGGCCGATGGCTGGACCCCTCGTCTCGAGCACCTGTTGGCCCATGGCCGCAGGGCAGGGGCCGACCTGGTCGAAGTGTTTGTTGAGCGCACCGAACACATCGGTGTGCTCGCCGAACAGGACCGCATCACCAGCGTCAGCCCCGCGTTTGGGCTTGGCGCCGGCATCCGAGTGTTCCGCGATCAACAGGATGGCTTCGTCAGCACCAATGACCTGAGTGAATCAGGTTTGCTGATGGCCCTCGATCAAGCTCTGGGGATGCTGGGCCTGGTTGCCGGATCCAGTGGCTCCAGTGGCTTCGAAGGTCTGGTGCCGCTGCGCAGCTTTGCAGACAGCAAACGCGATTGGCTCGAGCGATGCCCCACCCTGGCGGAGGCATCGCACAAGTTGCTCGAAGGCACAGCTCGGCTCGAGCAGCATGGTCAACACCTGCAGGTGCGACGCGGTAGCTATGCCCGCGACTGGCAGGAGGTGTTGGTGGCGGCCAGCGATGGCACCTATGGGCACGACATCCGACTGCACCAATCCCTCGGCCTCAACGTGTTGGCTGCCGATGGAGACCATCGCGCCAGTCTGGGGCGCCGTTACGGCACCAGCGATAGCCCCGATGACCTGCGCCGCTGGGACGCCGAAGCATCGGCACTCGAATTGACCGACAGCGTCGGCACCATGCTTTACGCCGACTATGTCGAGGCTGGGCAGATGCCAGCTGTGTTGGCCAACCGCTTTGGTGGCGTGATCTTTCACGAAGCCTGTGGCCATCTGCTCGAAACCACACAGGTCGAGCGCGGCACCACACCGTTCAGCGACAAGGTGGGGCAGCTGATCGCCCACCCCGCAGTCACCGCCATCGATGAGGGCCTGAGCCAGGCGGCGTTCGGCTCTTTGAGCATGGATGACGAAGGCATGGAGCCCCAGCGCACCGTGTTGATCAAGGACGGGGTCCTGCAGTGTTTTTTGAGCGATCGAGCCGGTGAATTGCGCACTGGCCATCGCCGCACCGGCAGTGGCCGTCGCCAGAGCCATGGCTTCGCCGCAGCCAGTCGCATGCGCAACACCTTCATCGCAGCTGGTCCCCATCGCCCCGAAGCCCTGATCGCATCAGTCGATCGAGGCCTGTATTGCAAATCGATGGGCGGCGGCAGCGTGGGACCCACCGGTCAATTCAATTTTGCCGTCGACGAGGCCTACTTAATCGAAAACGGAACCCTCACCAAACCGGTCAAGGGTGCCACCTTGATCGGCGAAGCCAAAGAAGTGATGCCTCGCATCTCAATGTGTGCCAATGATCTGGAACTGGCCGCCGGCTTCTGTGGCTCCGTCAGTGGCAGCATTTTTGTGACCGTGGGGCAACCCCACATCAAAGTTGATTCGATCACCGTGGGAGGCCGCTGATGGGCGAAGCTGTCCTCAAAGCTGAACCGTTGCGCGATCAATTGGCCCAGTTGGCCCGCCAGCAAGGGATCCAGCAGTGGGATCTGGGGGCGTCCTGTAGCAGCGACACCTCGGTGCAGGTCGACCGTGGCGAACCCAAGCAGATCAAGGCGGCCCAGCGCAGTGCCATCACCGTGCGGGTCTGGAACGAGGCCGGGCTGGTGGGCATCACCAGCACCTCTGACCTCTCGCCCGAGGGATTGAGCAAGGCCCTGTCCGGGGCGAAAGAGGCCAGTGGCTTCGGCAACCCCGACGACATTCCCGCCTTCTCTCCCCTGGCCACGGCCCCAGTGCAACCCCTGCAACAGCCCTGGCATGAGCCGGTCAACATCCTCAACCTGCTCGACACGCTCAAGGATGCCGAACGGCAATTGCTCGAGCGCCATGTCGCCATCGGCACTGTGCCCTACAACGGCCTGGCGCAGCGCAGCAGCGAGCGCCTGTATCTGAACAGTGCCGGAGCCTGTCGCCAACAGGCGTTGAGCACCGCCTCGCTGTATCTGTATGCTCGAGCCGTGGAAACGGGGCGCAAACCACGCAGTGCCGGAGCCGTGCGTGTGGCCTATGGCTCCACAGAGCTCGACGTGGCTGGCTGCATCGATGAGGCTGCCGAGCGCACCATTAGCCACCTTGCCTACGCCCCGATCGCCACAGGGCACTACACCTGTGTGTTCAGCCCCGAGGCCTTTCTTGATCTGATCGGCGCCTTCAGCAGCCTGTTCAATGCCCGTGCCGTGCTGGACGGCATCAGCCTGAGCACGCGCGAATCGCTGGGACAAGCGCTCGCCGTTCCATTTCTGAGCATCGTCGACAACGGCCTGCACCCAGGCAACATCGGCGCCTCGAACTTTGATGGCGAGGGCACACCAACGCAGCGATTGCCCCTGGTGGAGCGAGGAATCCTCACCCATTTCCTGCACTCCGAAGCCACCGCCCGTGCCTTCGGGGTGAGCCCCAGCGGTCACGCCGGCATGGGAGCCAAGGTTTCGGTCGGACCCGACTACTTCGAGATCGGGCCAGCGGGCAGCGGTGATCCAGCCACGGCAGGAGTCGCCGGCCTGGACCAGAACCACCATGACGGCCCCTTGGTGGTGATCGATTCCCTGTCGGCACTTCACGCCGGTGTGAAAGCCAGCCAAGGATCCTTCTCCCTTCCGTTTGATGGTTGGCTGATCCGGGGCGGCGAACGCGTCTCGATCGAAGCCGCGACGGTGGCCGGTGACATTCGCCAGCTTCTCAACACGCTGATCGGCTTTGAGGGCTCAGCCAAGGTGACCCCTGATGGCGTTTGCCCCTGGGTCTGGGTCGAGGGGCTCTCGATCACCGGCGAAGCCTGATCCGTAGCGATGCGCGTTCTGTTCTGGGGAACCCCGGCCTACGCCGTGCCCAGCCTCGATGCTCTTGTGGCAGCGGGGCATGAGCTGGTGGGCGTGGTCAGCCAGCCCGACCGGCGCAGGGGGCGCGGCAAGGCCCTGATGCCATCGGCCGTCAAGGCCAGGGCCCAGGAGCTGGGCCTGCCCGTGTTCACGCCTGAGCGCATTCGCAACGAGCCCGACATCCAGCATCAGCTCGCCGCGTTGGCAGCGGACATCTCCGTGGTGGTGGCATTCGGACAGATCCTGCCCAAGGCCGTGCTGGCCCAACCGCCGTTGGGATGCTGGAACGGGCATGGTTCGCTGCTGCCGCGCTGGCGCGGCGCAGCACCCATTCAATGGAGCCTGATCGAGGGCGACGACCAGACCGGCGTCGGGATTATGGCGATGGAGGAAGGCCTCGACACCGGACCGGTGCTGCTCGAGAGGGCCACCCCGATCCAGCTGCTCGATAACGCCGCCTCCCTGGGCGAGCGGCTCAGCCATCTGACCGCCACCCTGCTGGTCGAGGCGTTGCCGCAGATTGCGGCTGCAGGCCCAGGACCCGAGGCCGAGCGCTTGGCCCGGCTGGGCGTTCGGCGCCAACGGGACGAAGGCCTGACCTATGCCCGCCTGCTGAACAAGGCCGATGCGTCAATCGACTGGCACGCTCCAGCCCTGACCATTCACAGGCGCGTGATGGGGTTGTATCCAGCTGCCGTCAGCCTGTGGCGCGGACAGCGACTCAAGGTGCTGGCCAGCGAACCCCTGATTGCGCGCCTGGGCGATCAGTTGAGTCCCGAGGTGCAGCCGCTGCTGGGACGCTGGCCGGGCGGGTCAGCAACACCTGGCACGGTGCTGGCCGCAGAACCCGCTCTCGGACTGGTGGTCGCCACGGAGGGCTGCCCTCTGTTGCTGCGCCAGGCCCAGCTGGAAGGACGCAAACCCAGCAGCGGTCAAGCATTGCTGCAGCAGTTGGGGGCCAGCTGCGGCGACCGGCTGGGCGTTTAGGTGACGTTGCGTGATGTGTGGACTCACGAACATAGACGCGTCCAGCAAACGCGGCTAGAGAGAGGACAGCCGTCGCATCTTGAGCATGGGTGATCTGTCCTATGTGGGTCAAACCGGCCATGGTTGCCTCATCTACCGCGAAACCTCGGGCCGCTATGTGGTGAACCACCACCAACACCCCCAAGGGCAGCGGCCTGTGGCGACCCTGGCCAGCGCCTATGCGGCCTGCCAGGCCCTCGACATGGACGTGTTGCAGGCCCTGGCTGATCAACCGCAGGCAGCGGCATCGGATTTGTTGCCGCTGCTGCCGCGCCGGTAATGGCTGTGCAGGGTTTCGAGCTGGTTGTACACCGACAGCAACTGCTCGCGGACCGATGCGCTGTTCTCGATGCGGGACAGGGCCAGCAACATCGACTCAACCTGGCCCTTGCAATCGATCAAGACACGGCATTCGCTGGATCCGGGTTCGTAGGGCATGGCACGGGCTGTGACGATGCCATCGCAACCCAGACAGCGCGATGGTTGTGTCGCCATTGTTGCCAAACCAGGCGCCGCTCTGGCCAAGGCCTGGATCAACTGAACCCGTCGCCGTAGAGACGCCAGGCGTTGTTCAGAACCTCAAGCAGCTCGCGGTCGGTCAGATCGAGGGCCCCCGGCAGAACGGAGGCCAGCCAGCTGCGCAGCGCCAGCGTTGAGGGCGAATCGCTCAGCAGACTCTCGGGATCGAGGTCAAAGGCGCGATAAAACGCCTCCTGGGAGGCCAGCACCCTGAACTTGAGCGCTTCGAGGAGGCGTGCCTGCAACCGCAACGGCTGCACGCGGCGGCAGCGGCGTGGATCAACCCCCAGCTCGAACCGCTGCAGCTGGTCGATCTCTGGGATCCAGGGAGCGAGCACCTCGAGCCGGTCGCTGTGGTGGTGGTGACGCTGCTTGGTTTCGGGATGGGGCCAATACAGCAGAGCGGCGAGCGCAGGGCCACCCCCCTGCCAGCGCAGGGCGACCCGCCAAAACGAAAACGTCTCCGCAGGATGGCGATCGGTCCAGCGCAACTGCACCACCTGGGCATCGGGGTGTTGCAGCTGCCAGCGGCTGTCGCTGAACGCCAGATTCAGAGTGCCGGCGTAATAGGGGCTGAGATCAATACCCCGCTCGGCAAACAGGGGAGCTTGCAAGGCGATCGTGCCAGCCGGATAGGGTGAATCACTGGCCTGTCCCGAGGCCACGCCATAGCCGCGAACGCGTCGCGCCTCGTGCCACTGCAGGCCGTTCTGCATCGCTCAGGCCTCGCGGCTGATGCGCGCGTCGCCGTCGTAATGGCTGCAGCGCTCGCAGGGGCCATCGGGCAACACAGCACAACGCAGCAGAGGACTGCGGGCGTTGTAGCGACAACTGGGATCGCCAATCACCCACTGGTTCTGCCAGCGACGGGCATCGGCGGGGCGGTCCTGGGCCTTGACCTGCAAGGAGACGACCGCCAACTGGTAGCGACCGGCCCGATAGTGATAGCGATGGCTGCGCTGGAGCACCAGAAAACTTTGCCCCGCAGCCAAAAACCACCGCCCTGGCTGGGGAACATCGACCAGATCATCCACCTCGAGTCGATCGATCAACTGGCCGCTGCCGCTCTGCCTGAGCTCCACGTTCATGGATTGACGTCAAGCGGATTGCGGACCGAGAAGCCCCAGACAAACAGCGAGGCGACGAGCAGCAGCAGCAGCCATTCGGGGGGGACCAACTGGGGCAGGCCCAAGCGCACCAGCAAGCGCACCCCCACCAGACCCACCGCCAGAAAGCCGGCGGTCTCGAGATGGCGATACACCTCAAGCCAGCGAATGAAGAGCTCGGCCGTGAGCCGCAGGGCGATCACGCCAATGACACCTCCGGCCATCACCAGCACGAGTCGATCGCTCACGGCAATGGCAGCCGCCACACTGTCGATCGAGAAGGCCAGATCGGTGAGCGCCAGGGTGCCGACCACGGCGGCCAGGGAGCGAGCGGCGGGCGGGGATGCCTCAGTCCCCGGCTCGCCAAGGCCGGCTTGCCCCCCGTGGGACTGGCGCCACAGGCCCAGCAGATGCTGACCGCAGAGCCACAGCAGATACAGCGCTGCTGCTAGCTGCAGGGGCCACAGATTGAGAACCCAACGGGCCGCGACGATCAGCCCGAGGCGAAACACCAGCGCCAAAGCCAGCCCCAGATTGAGCGCCAGCTCCTGACGACTGCGGTCGCCCACCCCGCGGCTGATGGCTGCCAGGGCGATTGCATTGTCTGCAGAGAGCACCGCCTCAAGCGCCACCAGCAAGGGCAAGAGCAGCAGCAGCTCACCCCATTGGTCGGCACCGTGCAACAGGGGCAGCAGCGACTGAATCGACTCGGCTTCCATGCCGGTGCGTGCCGCTGCAGCGGAGCCGTAAAGCAGGCACTCTAGAAACCACAGCCCCATGCCGCTTCGGCCCATGCAGGTGGAGGTCCAACTGGTGCATGCCGACAACGGCCAACGGGTGGTGCTGGCCAGCGCCCATCGCGACGGCACCTGCCTGGGTTCAACCCTGGGGGAAGGCAGCACAGCCGAAGAAGCCGAGGACCGCGCTCGTCAGCGGTTGGTGGCTCTGCTGGAGGTGGCCACGGCTGACTCAGCAGACCCGATCCAACGCAGCCCGCGGCGGCGAGCGGCGGCGCCAGAGACAACCACAGCGGCGCCGGTGACAGCCCCAGCTGCGCCCAGCGCAGCAGACGTTCCAGACGAGCCCCCGGGCGGCGAACCGGCAACCGACCCTGAAGACTGGAGCAGCGAACTGGCCCAATTGGAACTGCAGCTCAAGCGGTTGGGCTGGAGCCGGGACCAGGAATCGCTGTATCTGCAACGGGCTTTCGGCCACGGCAGCCGCTCGCGGCTCACCCGCTACGGCGACCTGCTGGCCTATCTGCGGTCACTGGAGTCACTGGGCCCCGGGGCCGACCCGGCCCATAGCCCCATTCCACTGCGGCGCAGCGACCTGTTGCAGCAGTGCGACCAGCTGCTGGGCCAGCTGCAGTGGGATGCCGGCCAGGGACGGCGGCTGCTGGAGAGCCATTTCGCCCGCAGCAGCCGCCAACAACTGAGCGATGCCCAACTGTTGGAGTTCAACATGCTGCTCGAGTCGGCCCTGATCGACGTCGTCGCCATCAGCAGTGCAGGTTGAGCAAGCTCAGGCCCAGCTCGAGCTGGGCCTGGCTGGCATAGGCCTCACGCTCGAGCTGCCGTTCCCGTTCGCCGGCTGAGGCGTAGGTGCGGTCCTGCAACACGGTCTGCAGATGGCTCGGCAAGTGCTGGGGCAAACCCAGCAGGCGGGGACTCGCCCCAATGCCCCCGGCGGCGCAGCTCTGGGCCACGTGGATCGCCTCGTGGTTGAGCACCCGTGCAAATTCGCTGCTGCCCTTGTCCACCACCGTGGGCTTGATGCGCAGGGTGCGCCGTGAGGGATCCCATTCGCCGGCCGCCCCTGGCTTGCGGGGCTGGGTCAGTTCCAGCGCGATCCCCAGCTCGGACAGGCGGCGCCAGAGGTGGCGAATCACGCGCCGTTCCGCGGCAAAGGTAGGCGGGTTGTGCATCAACGCCTTGATCTGATCGATGCTCAGGTCAGGGTCGCCCGGGCGTTTGCGATAGACGTAGCGGGTCCCCCCGCCGGGCAGGGGCTGGGCTTGGGGACGCCACTGTTGATCGGCGATCGCCAACTGCTGCAGCACGTTGGTTTCGACCTGGGGTGACGCCATCGCCAACGGAACCGAGCTCAGCGGAGCCGAGCTCAGCGACGGCGGCGCAGACTGGGGCTCGGGGCGTTGGCGCCCAGCCGCCCAGAGGGCGCCCGCCACGATCAAGCCAGTCACCAGAGGGCCTAGCGGGCCGCGTTGGATCGCCAAGGCAGCGCTGCAGCAGCTGCTCCAGTCTGACGAGCCGATCAGGCCCAGGCGGCAGCTGCTGCAGACCAGTTGCGAAGATCGGACCTTCGCTCGTGTTGCCCATGCCCCTCACTGCCTTGGTGCGCCAGCTGCAGCAGGTGCCCCTGACAGCCGAGGTGGCGGCCCGCATGGACCG
>VGQR01000001.1 GCA_016882345.1 Cyanobacteria bacterium K_DeepCast_35m_m2_023 | reverse complement strand
GCCACCGACACCGGTGCTCCGATCTCGGTGCCCGTGGGTGAAGCCACCCTGGGGCGCATCTTCAACGTGCTGGGTGAGCCGGTTGATGAGCAGGGTCCTGTCAACGCAACAGCCACCGCTCCGATCCATCGCGAAGCGCCCAAGCTGACCGATCTCGAAACCAAACCCAAGGTATTTGAGACCGGCATCAAGGTGATCGACCTGCTGGCTCCCTATCGCCAGGGCGGCAAGGTGGGGCTGTTCGGCGGCGCCGGCGTCGGCAAGACGGTGCTGATTCAGGAGCTGATCAACAACATCGCCAAAGAGCACGGCGGTGTGTCGGTGTTTGGCGGCGTGGGTGAACGCACCCGTGAAGGCAATGACCTCTACGAAGAGTTCAAAGAGTCGGGTGTGATCAACGCCGACGACCTGTCCAAGTCGAAGGTGGCGCTCTGCTACGGCCAGATGAACGAGCCCCCCGGCGCCCGCATGCGCGTGGGTCTGTCGGCTCTGACCATGGCCGAGCATTTCCGCGACGTGAACAAGCAGGACGTGCTGCTGTTCATCGACAACATCTTCCGCTTTGTGCAGGCCGGCTCAGAAGTGTCGGCTCTGCTAGGCCGCATGCCTTCGGCTGTGGGCTATCAGCCCACCCTGGGCACCGACGTCGGTGAACTGCAAGAGCGCATCACCTCGACCCTCGAGGGTTCGATCACTTCGATTCAGGCCGTCTACGTGCCTGCAGACGACCTGACCGACCCGGCGCCGGCCACCACCTTCGCCCACCTGGACGCCACCACCGTGCTCAGCCGCGGCCTGGCCTCCAAGGGCATTTATCCCGCTGTGGATCCCCTGGATTCCACCAGCACCATGCTGCAGCCAGCCGTCGTTGGCGACGAGCACTACCGCACCGCCCGCGCCGTGCAGTCCACACTGCAGCGCTACAAAGAACTGCAGGACATCATCGCGATTCTGGGTCTGGACGAACTGTCTGAAGACGACCGCCGCACGGTGGATCGCGCCCGCAAGATCGAGAAGTTCCTGTCCCAGCCTTTCTTTGTGGCTGAGATCTTCACCGGGATGCCTGGCAAGTACGTCAAGCTCGACGACACCATCAAGGGCTTCAACATGATCCTGGCCGGTGAGCTCGACGACCTGCCCGAGGCGGCCTTCTACCTCGTCGGCAACATCGACGAGGTCAAGGCCAAGGCTCAGAAGATCCTGTCTGACGCCAAGGGCTGATCGCCATGACCCTGACTCTGCGCGTACTCGCTCCCGATCAGAGCATCTTTGACGGTGCTGCCGATGAAGTGATCCTGCCCAGCACCACTGGGCAACTGGGGATTCTCACCGGCCACGTCTCGATGCTGTCCGCCCTCGATAGCGGTGTTGTTCGGGTCCGTGAGGGCAACAACTGGTCGTCCATCGCCGTGATGGGCGGGTTTGCTGAAGTGGAGGACAACGCCGTCACGGTGTTGGTCAACGCGGCTGAACTGGGTCGCACCATCGACGCCAGCCAAGCCGAGGCAGCCTTCGAGAAGGCCCAGCAAGCCGTTAAAGCCTTCGAGGGCAAGCCCAGCAGCCCCGAAAAAGTCAAAGCACAGCAATCCCTGTCCCAGGCCAGGGCCCGCTTGCAGGCCAGCAAAGCCTCCAGCTGATCGCCCAGCGATCCCAGCGCCAGCGGATCCAGGCTTCGACGGTGCTGTCCTGGTTACAACCCCAATCCCGGGCATCGCTGCCCGGGATTTTTTTGGTCTTCTTGCCAGAACGGTGCCGTCCGTGCTGAAGCCACAAAAAAACCCTGACCCGGGAGGGTCAGGGGCGGTTGGCAGGACAGACAGTCAACAACGCTGCGATCAGGCGGTACCGCAGAAGGTCACATCGGGGAACTTGAGTTTGGCTTCATCCAAACTCTTGCCTTTGCCCTCTTCCTGCCAATAGTTGATCACCTCGGTCGCTTTGTTGAGGATTTCAACGCGCTCATTATCCGTAATCCAGCTTTTGCGCTCCAACTCTGTCTTCAGCGTTTCCCAGGCATCCTCACGGGGCCAGAAGAAGTAGGCGGTCAGGGGGCTGGGGCCACCACCGACGATCTGATCGACGGCGAGGGCAACGTTGTCGGGAAGCCAGAGAATCTTCAGCAAAAAACGGCCTTCATCGGCCTTGGGGGTGTAACCCGAGGGCACACCGTCCTCGTCGATGGTGGCGGTGGCCAGGGCGGCGCTGCCGCCACGCATCACCGGGCGGCCAGAAGCAGGAAGATCGGCAGCTGCAGCAAGGGTTTCGGGAGCATCGTCCATGACAGCTCCCACGGCAGCGTCAGCAGTGCTCTCGGTTGCTGGCATGGTGGTCGGGCTCAAGGCAGACAGACAAACAACTAACCTACCAGCCGTTCTGCCGCACCCCCCTGGTCCACCCCCAGTACCCCACCGCCCTGCTGTTGTTTGACATCGATGGTGTGATCCGGGATGTGGGCGGCAGCTATCGCCGGGCCCTGGCCGAAACGGTGCACCACTACAGCGGTTGGCGCCCTGATCCTGCCAGCATCGACACCCTCAAGGCCGAGGGGCGCTGGAACAACGACTGGGAGGCCAGCCTTGAACTGCTGAAGCGACGCCAACAGGTGCCGTTGCCTGCGTTTGACGACCTGGTCGAAGTGTTCAGCGGTTTTTATTTCGGTGGCGATCCGCTCGGCGATCCAGGCGACTGGGGGGGCTTCATCGGCGATGAACCCCTGTTGGTCGATGCCGCCTTCTTTGCCAGCCTTGAGCGGGCGGGGATCGTCTGGGGCTTCGTCAGCGGTGCCGAGCCGCCATCAGCCCGATTTGTGCTGGAGCAGCGTCTGGGCCTGTACGATCCACCCCTGATTGCCATGGGCAACGCTCCCGACAAACCGGATCCCAGCGGCCTGCTGCAACTGGCAGCGCGGCTGCTGCATCAGCACAGCGGCCTGTGCCTGGGCGCTGACGCTCCGCCGATCGCCTACCTCGGCGACACCGTCGCCGACGTGCAGACCGTGATCAACGCCAGAGCCGTCTGCCCCGATCAACCGTTGATGGCCCTGGCCGTGGCCCCACCTCACCTGCACCAGAACGGCCTGGAGGCGGCACGCGAGCGCTATGAGGCGCAGCTGCGCCGGGCCGGTGCCGACCGGGTCCTGCGTCAGACCACAGCGGTGATGGACGCCCTCAGCGCTCCATGGCCACCGCTGCCTTGAGCGCTGCAGCGGTCAGATTCTCGTGCCCCTGGTCGGTCACCGCCACATCGTCTTCGATGCGGATGCCGATGCCCTTCCAGCGCTCGGCGATCTCCGGCTGCCCCTCGGGGACGGGCAAGCGGTCACTGACGTAAAGACCGGGTTCGACGGTCAAGACCATGCCGGGCTCGAGGGCCACATGGTGCTCGCCCAGGCGGTAGGCGCCCACATCGTGCACATCGAGCCCCAGCCAATGGCCGGTGCGGTGCATGTACAGGTGTCGATAGGCCCCCTGTTCGATCAGGCCGTCGACATCCCCCAGCAGCAGGCCCAGTTCCACCAATCCGGCCAGCAGCACCCGCAAGGCGGTCTCGTGCACCCCCTCGGCCGTGAACGCGGGCCGCACCGACGCCACGGCAGCCTCCTGGGCATCCAGCACCAGCTGGTACAGAGCCCTCTGCTCGGGTGTGAAACGGCCATTGACCGGGAAGGTGCGCGTGATGTCGCCGTTGTAGTAGTCGGGCAGGCTGCAGCCGGCATCGATCAACAGCAGGTCGCCATCGTGCAGTGGGGCGGTGTTGGCGGTGTAGTGCAACACGCAAGCGTTGTCACCGCCAGCCACGATCGAGCCATAGGCCGGCCCACGGGCCCCCTGCTCCAAAAAGTGCTGCTCGATCACGGCCTGCACCTGGCGCTCGCGCAGACCCGGCCGAGCCACCTGACGTGCCAGCTCGTGGGCCTCGGCCGAGATGCGGGTCGCCTCGCGCAGCCGCTCGAGTTCTTCAGGTTGTTTGCGCAGCCGCAGCTCATGCAGCAGCGGATCCGGCGCCACCAGCCCCAGGGCGGCATGGCCCCGACGGGGTGCACGGTCGAGCTGGGCGGCCCAGGCCGCAATCACCAGCGGTTCAACCTTGGGGTGCTTGCCAACGCGAAAGGCAATGCCTTCGGCTCCCTTGAGGTAGTCGCCCAGACGCTGGGCCAAGTCCTCGATCGGATGGGCCATGTCGGCGCCAAAACGCTCGACCGCGCCTTCAGTGCCCCAGCGAAACCCATGCCACACCTCGGCGCTGGCCTCGCGTGGCTGCACGAACAACACAAACCGCTCGCCCTCGGGCCGGTGCGGCAGAAACAACGCCACCGCATCGGGCTCGTCGAAGCCCGTCAGGTACCAGAAATCGCTGTTCTGGCGAAATGGCCATTCGCAGTCGGCATGGTGCACTGCCAAAGGTGCCGCCGGGATCACCGCCGCCGCGCCCCCCAGGGCATCCAAGAACCGATGACGCCTTTCGGCGAACACCGCCGGCTGGCTGAGGGCGTCGAGGGGAAGGGAGGTCGGCATGGACCCATAACTACGGCAGACTCAGCATGTCTGCGCCGCGGCCCGGCCGTTGCCACCGGTACCTTCCACTCCCGAGCGCTGCCGCCTGTTGCTGGAGCGCTGGCGAGAACGCTTGGTTCTGAACAACCGCGAGCAGGGACTGATGGGCGGCCAGCTGCGCCTGGTCGATGCCCAGCTGGCGCGCCTGCAGCAACGACGCCTGCGGCTGGCGGTCTTCGGCCGGGTGGGCGTCGGCAAGTCGAGCCTGCTCAATGCACTGCTCGGCGCAGACTGCTTTGCCACCGATGTGGCCCACGGCTGCACGCGGCGCCAGCAGGTCGAACCCTGGCCGATGGCGATCACCGGCCTGGCCAGGGTCGATCTGGTCGACACCCCCGGCATCGATGAAATCGCCGCCAACCGCCGGGCGCGACTGGCGGCGCGGCTGGCCCTGCATGCCGATCTGGTGCTGCTGGTGCTCGATGGCGATCTCGACCGCATCGAGCGCGACGCCCTGGACCAGCTGGCAACCAGTGGCAAGCCGCTGCTTCTGGTGCTCAACCGCAGCGACTGCTTCAGCGACACCGAGCGCGCCGCACTGCTGGCCAGCATTCGCCGACGCCTGCCGGCCGAGCTGCAGGCCGCCCCGATCACTGCCGTGGCCGCGGCGCCGCGCCAGCCCTCCGTGCTGGACGACGGACGGGTGCGCAGCCAGCCAAGCCCCCCCCAGATCGCACCGCTGCGCCGACTGCTGATCGAGCTGCTCGAAGAGCAGGGCGAGCTGCTGCTGGCGCTCAACGCCCTCTGCAGCGCCGATCGCCTGCACCGAGCACTGCACCACGAACGACTGCGGCGCAGCCGTCAGCAGGCCCAGAGCCTGATCGGCCGTTTTGCCGCCCTCAAGGCCACCGGCGTGGCCGCCAACCCGCTGCTGCTGCTCGACCTGGCCGGCGGCATCGCCTGTGACACCGCCCTGGTGCTGCAGCTGTGCCAGCTCTATGGCCTGCCGATGCACAGCCAGGGGGCCCGCGAACTGCTGGGACGGCTTTCGGGTCACAACGCCCTGTTGGGAGGGGTGCAGCTGGGCATTCAGGCCCTGCTGGGGGGGGTGCGGCAGCTGTTGCTGCTGGCGGCCCCCTTGAGCGGCGGATTGACTCTGGCCCCCGCTGCCCCGGTGGCCCTGGCCCAGGCCGCACTGGCGGTGCACACCACCCGGCTCACCGGGTCGCTGGCCGCGGCCGAACTGCTCAAAAGCGCCCAACGAGGTCCCAAGCCAGGGGCCCTGCTGGCGCGGCTGGCCCGCCATGACCCGGCCGTGCGGCACTGGTTGCGCTGCTGGCAGGCGCCGGCTGCCATGCCCCCGCTGCGCAGCCTGCTGCCGTGAGCGAGCCGATCGCCCTGTTCGGCACCAGCGCCGACCCGCCGACGCTGGGGCACCAGGCCCTGCTCGAGGAGTTGCTGCTGCGCTACCCACGGGTGGCGACCTGGGCCAGCGATAACCCACAGAAGCAGCACGGCGCGCCCCTGCCCCTACGAACCAGGATGCTGGCGGCGCTGGTCACCAGCCTGGCCAACCCGCGGTTGGAGCAGCGCCAAGAGCTCAGCAGCCCCTGGGCGATCGAGACCCTGGAACGGGCTGCGGCGCAGTGGCCGGGTGCTGCGCTGGTGTTTGTGGTGGGGAGTGATCTGGTGCCGCAGATTCCTGGCTGGCGTCGCGCCAGCGACGTGGTGCAGCGGGCGCAGCTGGCGGTGGTGCCGCGGGCCGGCTGCCCGTTCGAGCCGGCCGCCCTCGGCCCGCTCGAGCAGCTGGGGGCCCGGATCACGGTGCTGGAGCTGCCGATCCCAGCCACGGCCAGCTCGACGCTGCGGCGCCATCCCGATCGCGAGCAGATTCCCGCGGCGGTCTGGCCGCTGCTGCGCCAGCACAATCTCTATGGACTCGGCGCCGTGCCTTCGGCCAGCGCTGACACAAGCCGCTGACGCCATGCCCATCGCTCTGGCCCAACTGAACCCCGTCGTGGGAGATCTCGATGGCAA
This sequence comes from Cyanobacteria bacterium K_DeepCast_35m_m2_023, assembly GCA_016882345.1. The sequence continues at coordinate 16,763 of VGQR01000001.1, read as the reverse complement.
TGCGGCGCGCCTGCTGCAGGCGGCCGAGCAGGCCGTGGGGCTGGCTGCTGGCGAAGCTGGCGACCCAACACTGCTGGTGGTGACGCCCGAATTGAGCTTGTGGGGCTATCCCCCCCGGGATCTGCTGCTGCGCTCAAGCTTGATCAAGCGCCAACAGATGCTGCTCGACCAGCTGGCAGTCCAGCTGGCCGGCTGGTCCCGGTCGGTGCAGCTGCTGGTCGGTATCGCCGAACCCAGCGCCACAGACCGCTGGCCCAATCTGTTCAATGCAGCAGCCCTGGTCACAGGCCACGGCTGGCGGGTGGTCTGTCGCAAGCAACTGCTGCCCAGCTACGACGTGTTCGACGAGCGCCGCTACTTCAGCAGCGGCGAGCCCGCCGCCGTGCTCGACCTCGATGGCCTGCGTCTGGGCCTGACCATCTGCGAAGACATCTGGGTGGACGAGCAGCTCGTGGGCCTGCGCAGTGAAGGTCCAGACCCGATCGCGGCGCTGGCCCATCAGCAGCTGGATGCACTGATCAACCTGTCGGCCTCCCCCTTTGGACGCGGCAAGTTGGCCGTGCGCCACCAGCTGGCCCAGCGAGCGGCGCAGCGCGCTGGCTGCCCGGTGATCTACGTGAACCAGGTGGGTGGCAACGACGAGCTGGTGTTTGACGGGGGCAGCTTTGTGATGGGGGCCGGAGGCGACGACACCCCGCTGCTGCAGCTGAACAGTTGCCGGGAAGAGGTCCAGTTGTGGGCTGGGGTGCGGCCGACGCCGCCTGGCGCCTCCGATTGGAGCGAACGCCATCCACTGCCCAGCGAGCCAGAACAGCTGTTCCGAGCCCTGGTGCTGGGGGTGGGCGACTATGCCCGCAAATGCGGTTTTCAAGCGGCGTTGCTGGGCCTCAGCGGTGGCATTGACTCGGCTTTGGTGGCCGTGATCGCTGCCGCCGCTCTGGGACCTGCGCGGGTGCGGGCGCTGCTGCTGCCGTCGCCTTACAGCTCAGACGGTTCGCTCACCGATGCCACCGCCCTCGCCCACCGCCTGGGCATCACCACCCAAACCCTGCCGATCGCCGCGCTGATGCAGAGCTTTGCTCAGACGCTGGAACCGGCGTTGGGGGGCGTTCCCAAGGGTGTGACCGCCGAAAACCTGCAGTCGCGCATCCGCGGCAGCCTGCTGATGGCGGTCGCCAACCAAGAGGGTCAGCTGCTGCTCTCGACGGGCAATAAATCCGAACTGGCCGTGGGCTACTGCACGCTGTACGGCGACATGAATGGCGGCCTGGCGGTGATCGGGGATCTCTACAAAACCACCGTCTTTGCACTCTGCGAGTGGATCGACAGCCCGGCCTCAGGGCCCTGCCGGCACGAGCTTGGTCTGCCAGCCAGCGGCGAACTGGTGGGCGGAGCAATCCGTGACAAGCCCCCCAGCGCCGAGCTGCGCCCCGATCAAAAGGACAGCGATTCGCTGCCCGACTACGCCGTGCTCGATCCCTTGCTTAAGGGACTGATCGAGCACCACCGCAGCCCCGAGGAGCTCGTGGGCGAGGGGACCAATCCTCAGCTGGCCGAACGGGTCATGGGTCTGCTGCTGCGCGCCGAATTCAAGCGGCGCCAGGCACCACCGGTGCTCAAGGTGAGCAGGCGCTCGTTTGGCAGCGGCTGGCGCATGCCGATTGCGGCGCATTGATCACAGGACAGGGAAGCCAAATCGGCGCAGATGCAGCCAAGAGCAACCCCCCCCCGCAATGCAGGGGCTCACGATCATGGACAAGCCATGGGGGAACAGTCACCACGCAGCGATCAACAATTCCATAGATGAGTAGAACATTTGATATCACAACTCGTAGCAATGCGAGTTGAGCAGTCGGGGAACGTATTAAAATTTTCTCCACCGCCACATCCACCGGCCACCTGCTCCAGCAGCTCATCCTCGATCTTGTTGTCTTGTCTCGGCTTCAGTTGCCCAGCATCAATCACAAAACCAGCTGCTTTAGCTATGGCAACAACCGCTGCGACATCAGCGGCTGCCATGAGCTTCTCCTTAAGAGCAGGGTTGTCCTTGACAGCTTCGAGAAAGGCGATGAGTTGCTCGTCTGACATTGAAAGGAATGGCATATCACTCATTTGCAATAGCCGATAGTGCTGCCCCGTCAGAATTCCTCAACACAACCCGATCAAGCACCTCTGTCATCGCCACAACGGGCTCCCTTTAGCTCCATCCATTGTTCTAGCGGCCCCTGCCTGTCCACAGCCTGGACCTGTCGCTGTGCAGGTGAGCACCGCAGTGGTGTTCGCGTCCGTGGCCAGCGCCGCCTGCCAGCGCCAAGCTGGTGACAGCCCGGCACCCCGCACGACCCATGGCCACCCCAGGCAGCGCCGCACCACTGGCCAGTCCGATGGCCAGCATTGGCGTGCCGCGTGAAATCAAACGCGACGAGCAGCGGGTTGCCCTGACCCCCGACGGAGCCCGCGAGCTGGTGGGGCAGGGCATGGAGGTGCGCATCGAGCATGGGGCCGGTCTGGGGGCTGGCATTGCCGATGAGGCCTATGCCGCCATCGGCGCTCGCCTGGTGCAGCGCGACGAGGCCTGGGCCGCCCATCTGGTGGTCAAGGTCAAGGAACCGCAGCCGCAGGAGTTTGCCTTTCTGCGGCCCGATCTGGTGCTGTTCACCTACCTGCACCTGGCCGCCTATCCCGATGTGGGCCGTGCGCTGCTGGATGCCGGCACCACGGCCGTGGCTTACGAGACCGTGCAACTGGAGGACGGCAGCCTGCCGCTGCTGGCGCCGATGAGCGAAATCGCCGGACGCCTGGCCGCGCAGGTGGGGGCCTATCTGCTCGAAAAGCCCCATGGCGGGCGCGGCGTGTTGATGGGCGGTTGCACCGGCGTGCGACCCGCCCGGGTGGTGGTGCTGGGAGCCGGTAGTGTGGGCTGGAACGCGGCCCGCATCGCCGCTGCCATGGATGCCGAGGTGTTGTTGCTCGATCGCTCACCGCAGCGATTGCGGCAGCTCGAGGCCGACCGTCGCGGCCGCTTGGTGAGCCTGGTCAGCAGCCGCAGCCTGATCGAGCGCCTGGTGCCGGGTGCCGACCTGGTGATCGGCGCCGTGCTCACCCCGGGGGGCCGCGCCCCCACCTTGGTGGACGAAGAGCTCGTCCAGCACATGAAGCCCGGCTCGGTGATCGTTGATGTGGCGATCGACCAGGGCGGCTGCATCGCCACCAGCCGCGAGACGTCACACACCGAACCGGTGTTCAACCTGCATGGCGTGCAGCACTACGCCGTCGGCAACATGCCGGGGGCCGTGCCGTTCACCTCGACCGAAGCGCTGATGAGCGTCACCCTGCCCTACATCCTGGTGATGGCGGGGCGCGGACTCACCGAGGCGATCGCCGATCGCCCCGAACTGGTCAGTGGCCTCAACACCATCGGCGGATCGGTGTGCCATCCGGGGGTTGCCAAAGCTCTGGGCATGGCACCGCGTCACCCGATGGCCTGTCTGCGCTAGCGCAACGGCTCGAACGGCCGCTGCAGCGAGGCGGGGCTGAGACCCTCGCGCAGCGCCAGCAGCAACCCAGCCGCTTCGCTGTAGCTGCGTGCCGACAACACTGTGGCGCCGGCCTGCTCAAGGCCCAGGGCAGCCGCTGTCACCGCCAGCACGCAGGGGTTGTCGACCGCGATCAACGGCACGCCCCGCTCGACCGCCGCCAGCACCGCCGCGCCCCCCAGGGCGGCGGCAGGGGCAACCACGGCGCCGAGGGCCTCGGGGCGCAGCAATGCCGGATCGACCCCTGCCATCGCAACGGCCGACGCTGGCCAGGGCAGCAGCTCGGGCGCCCGGCTGAGGCCTACCAGCACACAGGCCAAAAAGGTATGGCCCAGCTCTTCGCCGGCGGCGCGGGGATCGAGGCTGGGATCGAGCGGCAGCGGACTCAGGGCGGGGGCATGGGCGCAGGGCAGGCCCAGATGCTCGCTCAGCAGGTGGCTGATCACAGCCTCGGCACCCGCCAGGGCGTCAACGCCGTTGCCCGCGCGGTAGGCCGCCAACTCGGGGCTGCCGGCATCATCGGGGAAGCGGGCCACACAGGCGATGGCCGTGGCGCCGGCAGCTCGCAGCTGCTCACCGGCACGCAACAGAGCATCCGGGCGCACCAGGCTGCCCCAACTGGCACCGCTGCCCCCCCGGGCCAGAGTGACCCCCAGCGGGGCATCGGTCGTGACCACCGGACCGATCTCGAGTCCCAGGGCGGCCCGGCAACCGTCGGCCACCTGCAGGTGGCGGCTGCGCAGCTCGGGCTCGATCGCCTGATCCAGCAGCAGACCCACCCGCTGCTGGCGCACGGGCCGCAACGCCAGCTGGGCGGCGGCAAAACGATCGAGGGCCCAGCCTTCGACGTACTGAATGCGGGCATCACTCCAGTAGAGCGAGGCCCCATTCATCACATTGGGATGGGTGATCAGGCAGCCGCTGGCGGCTGCGAGCAAACGGGCCACCGGCAAACCATCGCCGGCGTAGCCCCCCTGCTCGCACCCGATGCCGGTGGGGATCACCAGCAGGGCAGGCATCGCTTGCGCGTCGCTCACACGCCCACCACGCCGTTGGTCACCACCGCCTCGATCTGCAAGGCCGTCTTGCCTTCGGCTGTGGTCAGCACCGCCGTGACGGCCCAGCGCAGGGGCCGGCCATGGGCCGCCAAAGCAGCCTCAATGTGTGGTCGCAGGGCCCCGGGCCCTGGCTCCAGCAGCAGTTGCAACGGTTGCAGGGTGAGGGGCTGCAGCGGTGCTGCAGCAAAACCGACCTGGCTCACTTCTGATATTGCCCGAACTGGGCCTCGTAGAGAGCATCTTCCATGCCGGCTTGCAACGTCAGGTCGCTGCGGGGACAAGCAACGCAGAGCAACGCGTATCCCTGCTGCTGCAATTCGGCCTTGACCCCCATGGCATCGGGTTGATGCACGGTGCCCTGGCTGACCAAGGCGGCACAGGTTGTGCAGACACCCGAGCAGCAGGAGCTCGGCAGCGCCACCCCGGCCGCTTCAGCGGCATCCAGCACGGTCTGATCACTGCGGCAGCTGAAGCTGTGGCGGGCACCGTCGAACTCTGCGGTGACCTGGAAAACGGCGGGCTCGCTCACGTCAATTGGCACGAATCGCCCCATCTTCCCAGTCGGCTTCCCCTTCAGACCTGTTGCCAACAGCTGGGATGGGGAGCCAGGTACTCCGGGGGCTCGGCAGAGTCGGCTGCCGCAGTCAGCACCAGATCGAGACTGATCGAGGCCCTGAGTTCATCAGCATTGGCATTGGGCAGGACCGCATGGTCGAGACAGGCCGGAAACAGCAGCAACAAGCCCGCGCGGGGCGCCACATCGACCCAGGGCTGACTCCAGGCCGTCAAACCCAACGGACCGCCATGACCCACCGCCATTCCGGGCACCAGTTCGTTGACCTGGCGGTGGGGCCAAAAGCGGAGGCAGCCGCTGCTGCCACTGCCATCACCGCTGAGGTAGTAGACGGCGCTGAGGTGCGCATTGGGATGGTGGTGGCGACCCACCACCTGCCCGGGCTCACTGAGCACGGGCCAGCAGCGCTGGATGTGCAGGGCGATGCGCTGCTGATCAAACCCCAGCTGCTGCAGATAGTTCTGGGCATGACCCAGCACTACAGCAATCAACGGCGCAAAACGGGGGTCCAAGTGCAGCTGCCACATGCCGTTCAGGTCGCCGGTCCAGGCGCAATCCGGATCGGGATTGCTGCACGCCTCACCCCGCAGGCCAACCAGTGCCTGAAACTGCACAGCCAGGTCCAGGGGATCGGGCTGCAATTGCACCTGAGCCAGGGCCACTGGAAACAACGGCTGAATCAACAGCTCACCCGGGTCCGGCAAGGGCAAAGACATGAGGTGCAACGGCAGTCCCACTCCACTATTGAATGCCAGCCGGCCACAACACACCCTGAACAACGGTGCAGCCAACAAAAAACCCCGGCTTGAGCCGGGGTGTGCTGATCAAGGCGAACCTTGTATCTGTTAGTCCTCTTGGATCTGATCGGCCTTAGGCCATCGCCGCGGCACCACCAACGACCTCAAGAATTTCTTGAGTGATGGCAGCCTGTCGGGCCTTGTTGTAATCGAGGGTCAACGTCTTGGCGAGTGCCTTGGCGTTGTCGCTGGCGTTATTCATGGCCGTCATGCGACTGGCCAGCTCGGACGCAGCAGCTTCCTGAAGTGCACGCAGCAACTGGTTTTCCAGGTACAGCGGCAAGAGGGCATTGAGCAGTTGATCGGGACTCTGCTCGAACACAATGTCCGAGGGCAGGCTTGGAGCCTGATTGGTCGCTGTACCGGGCTCGACCACCAGCTGGCCTTCGCGGGTGGTGAGACGGAAAATCTCATCATCCGACGAGGCAATGCCCTGGGGATCGAGAGGCAGCAGGGTCTGCGAAACAGGCTTCGAGCTCACCAGGTTGATGAACTTGGTGAAAATAATCTCGACCCGATCGGTGGCCTCGCCGATGAAAGCAGCCAGCACTTCATTGGCAATGCCCATGGCTTCAGAGGCATTGGGCACCTGCTCAAGACCGGTAAAGGTGGCCTTGATCGGATAGCTGCGGTTCTGGAAGTAGGTGATGGCCTTGCGGCCGATCAACACCAGCTCAACGTTGTAGCCCTGGCCCTTCAGCTCAGCAAAACGCTGTTCGGTGCGCTTGATGATGTTGGCGTTGTAGCCACCGCAAAGACCGCGGTCGGCACTGACCACCAGCAGGGTGATGGTCTGCACAGAGCGCTGTTCCAGCAGGGGCGCATCGATGTCTTCGAACCGCATCCGCGACTGAAGGTTTTCAAGAACCCGTGCCAGGCGGTCGGCAAACGGTCGGCTGCGCAGAACCTGCTCTTGGGCGCGACGAACCTTGGCCGCAGCCACCAGGCGCATGGCCTCAGTGATCTTGCGGGTGTTCTTCACCGAACTGATCCTGTCGCGGATCTCCTTGAGATTAGCCATGGGTGGGGATCTCCAAGAATCGCGTCAGATCAGGCTGCCGCCAACATCGACGACTTCACCTCGTTGATGGCGTCCTTGAGCATGGCTTCAGCATCATCGCTGAGTTGCTTCTCGGTCATCACCTTGTTGATGAAATCAGCTTTATTGGACTTGAGGTATTCACGCAGTTCGCGGCAGAACTGGACAACCGACTCCACGGGAACCTCGTCAATGAGACCCTTGACACCGGCGTAAACAACCGCGACCTGCTCAGCCAGGTTGAGCGGGCTGAACTGAGCCTGCTTGAGGATTTCGCGCAGACGTTTGCCACGGGCGAGCTGCTGCTGGGTGGCTGCATCGAGGTCCGAAGCGAACTGCGAGAACGCAGCCAGCTCATCGAACTGGGCCAATTCCAGCTTGAGGGTGCCGGCAATCTTCTTGATGGCCTTGGTCTGGGCGGCGCCACCAACGCGGCTCACCGAAATACCAACGTTGATCGCGGGGCGCAGACCCGAGTTGAACAGGTCAGAACTCAGGAAGACCTGGCCATCGGTGATCGAAATCACATTGGTGGGGATGTAGGCCGAAACGTCACCAGCTTGGGTCTCGATAATCGGCAGAGCCGTCATTGAGCCCTTGCCCATGGCGTCGCTCAGCTTGGCGGCACGCTCGAGCAGGCGGCTGTGGCAATAGAACACGTCACCGGGGTAGGCCTCACGACCGGGGGGACGACGCAGCAGCAGCGACATCTGGCGGTAGGCCTGGGCCTGCTTGGTGAGGTCGTCGTAGATGACCAGGGTGGCTTTGCCCTTGTACATGAACGATTCGGCCAGGGCCGCACCCGTATAAGGAGCCAAGTACTGCAGGGCAGCCGACTCGGAAGCGTTGGCAGCGACAACAATGGTGTAGTCGAGTGCACCCTTTTCACGCAGCACTTCGACCACGTTGGCCACTGAAGCAGCCTTCTGACCAACGGCGACGTAAACGCAAACGACGTCTTCGCCCCTTTGGTTGATGATGGTGTCGATCGCGATCGCGGTCTTACCGGTCTGACGGTCGCCAATGATCAATTCACGCTGACCACGGCCGATGGGGATCATGGCGTCGATCGCCGTGATCCCGGTTTGCATGGGCTCATGCACCGACTTGCGCTGAATGATTCCAGGCGCCATCGATTCGATCAGACGAGTCTCGGTCGTGGCGATGTCACCTTTGCCATCAATGGGTTGGCCAAGAGAGTTGACCACCCGGCCAAGCATGGCGTCACCGACCGGGACGGCGGCAATCTTGCCGGTGGCCTTGACCGTGCTGCCTTCCTGGATGCCTCGGCCCTCGCCCATCAGCACCACACCGACGTTGTCGTCTTCGAGGTTCAGAGCGATGCCCTCGGTGCCGTCTTCAAACTGCACGAGTTCACCGGCCATGACCTGCTGCAGCCCATAAATGCGGGCAATGCCATCGCCGATCTGGAGCACGGTGCCGACGTTGCTGACCGAGACCGACTTGTCGTAATCCTCGATCTGCTGCTTGAGGATGGCGCTGATCTCGTCGGGGCGGATGGAAACCATGGGATGAACTCCCTCGCAGGGAGCAGATGGAGGTGAGGGCGTGTGAAGAGAGGGACGGACGGACGTCTGCAGTCCTAGACCTTGGCAAGGTCGAGGCCAAGGCGACGCACCTGGCCGGCAAGGCTGGCGTCGATCACCCTGGAATCCAGGCTCACGACGAATCCGCCGATCAACGCTGGGTCAACCTGAAGGTCGAATTCGACCGACTGGGTGCCGGCGATGGCCTGCACCTTGCTGTTGAGCTGAGCTTGTTGCTCCTCGCTCAATGGAGTGGCCGAAGTGACCTTGGCGAGGGTGATGTTGCGAGCCTGGCGGTACAGCTCCAGGAAACGCAACAGAACGGAATCAAGAATGGCAATGCGCTGTCGATCTGCCAGGAGCTTCAGCAGATTCTGCAGCGAATCAGCGAGCTGACCTTCGAACAGACCGGACAGGGCAGCTTTCTTGGCACCGATCTCAATCACAGGGGACGCCATTGCCTCGCGGAAGGCAGAACTGTCGTTCCAAATGACCAAGAGGTCACGGACCTGCTGAGCAACGATGTCGCTTTCCTGGCGACCTTCAGAAACCTGGAGCAACGCCTCGGCGTAAGGGCTGGCGATGGTGTTGAGAAGGGGCATCAGGCTTGACCCAAATTGGCGATGGACTGATCCAGAAGACGCGCCTGGGCTTTGGCATCGAGCTTGGCTGGCATGGCAGCCAGCGCCTTCTCAATGGCCTGTCGGGCTGCCTCACGACGCAACAGGGCACTGACACGGGCAGCTTCTGCATTCAGATCTGCCACAGCTTCTTGCCGCAGACGGGCCATCTCTTCGATGGTGCGCTTCTCACTGTCAGCTCGGATGGCTGCTGCACGAGCTTTGCCGTCGTTGCGAATCTGCTCAGCCTTGGACTGGGCCGCAGCCAGGTCTTGCTGGGCTTGGGCTACGGCGGCCGTTGCCTTCTGCAAACGCTCCTCGGCGTCTTTCAGTTCGGCAAGGATGGCGCTGCGGCGTCGTTCAAGAATTCCTCCGAGGAAGCCCCGCAAGAACCAAACCAGAACCCCGATCACAATGATCAGGTTGATCAGGTTGGTCTCAAGAATGTTGGTGTTGATGCCGAACCCGCCGGAATGCCCAAGCAGGGGAAGCACGTGCATGGAAGCGTTCATTGGGCAGGCAGCAAACGGTTGACGATCAGCTCACCCAGACGATCAGATTCGCTGCTCAGGGCAGCAAGGGCCTGTTCGCGTTGCTTTTCAATCTCACGACGGGACTGCTCGCGGGTCGCATTGGCCTCAGCCTGAGCCAGAGCCAGAGCTTCGCGATAAAGCTTGTCGACCTCCTGCTCGGCCTCAACAATCAGCTTCTGAGACTCCTGACGAGCCGTCTTGAGCTGTTCTGCCAGATCGGCCTCAAGCCGCTGAACCTGAGCCAGCTTTTGCTTGGCATCAGCGCGACTGGTGGTGATGTAGCCCTCTCGATCTTCGACAACCCGACCAACCGGGCGGAAGAACAGAGCATTGAGGATGAAGGTCAAAAGCACGACTTGGACTGCCATCAGCGGCAGGGTCGCGTCGAGGTCAAACAAACCTCCTTCAGGTGCGCCGGAAGCGGCAAGCAGAAGCCAGCTGGACATCGCAGATGAGCGCCGAGGGTGAACAAGACAAGCTGCGGAGCGATGTTGCGCCGCAGGCTGTGGGCTGGATGTTCAGGCCCCAGCAAGTGGGCCCGAACATCCGGGACGGAGGGAGGAAACCCAGGCCGTCCCCTCAGACGATCAACCGGCGAAGGGGTTGGCGAACAGCAGCACCAGAGCGACCACGAGGCCGTAAATGGTCAGAGCTTCCATGAAGGCCAGGGACAGCAGCAGGGTGCCGCGGATCTTGCCTTCAGCTTCGGGCTGGCGAGCAATCCCTTCCACAGCCTGACCGGCTGCGGTGCCCTGGCCGATGCCAGGGCCGATGGCGGCGAGGCCCACGGCCAGAGCGGCGGCCAAAACGGAAGCGGCAGAGGTCAGTTCACTCATTGGTGGAAACCTGTTGGAAAAGGGTGGGTGTTGGAGCGCAGGAAGAGCGCGGAATCGGCATGGCGCGCCCGGGACACCCCCTTGCGGGGGTGGGCCCGGTTCCACCCGGACCTGCGCGCGATGAGTTTGTCAGATCGTCGGGACGACCTGGGGGCGAACAGAGAGCTAGTGGTGCTCTTCGTGAACGGCTTCGCCGATGTAATTGGCCGCCAGAGTGGCGAAAATCAGCGCCTGGATGGCACTGGTGAACAAGCCCAGGAACATGGCAGGCAGGGGCACGATGACAGGCACCAGGAAAGCCAGTACTCCGACGACCAGTTCATCAGCAAGAATGTTGCCGAACAAACGGAACGAGAGGGAGAGGGGCTTGGTGAAGTCCTCAATGATCTTGAACGGGAGCATTATCGGAGTCGGCTCCACGTAGTACTCGAAGTAGCGCAAGCCCTTGCGGCTCAAACCGGCGTAGAAGTAAGACAAGGACACCAAAAGGGCCATGGCCACAGTGGTGTTGATGTCGGCGGTTGGAGCACCCAACTCACCGTTGGGAATTTCAACCAACTTCCAGGGAATCAGCGCGCCACCCCAGTTGCACACAAAGATGAACAGGAAGAGGGTGCCAATAAACGGCAGCCAGTCGCGGTAGGCCTTTTCGCCAATCTGTTCCCGAGCCAAATCGCGGATGTACGTCCACAGAAACTCGAGCAGATTCTGAACCCCGCTGGGATCCCGCTTCATCGAGCGCGTCCCGGTCACAACAAGCGCAAGCAGGGCACCGATCACCACCCAGGAGCTCAGGAACACCTGGCCGTGGAGATGAAGGTTGCCGAGGTTCCAATAGAACTGTTTGCCGACTTCGAGTTCGGCAAGGGGGAGCAACTGAGGCTGGAGAACCATGGAATTGGGGTGGTTCAGGGAGCAAGGAAGGCCTGCATCAGCAGAGCTGGCTTGTAAAGCACAAAACCGGCCAGGGCTGGAAGCAACTGAAGTGCAGGGACCCGAGAACAGACGACGACCAGCAGAGCTGGTACCACCATCTGGAAACGCCCCAGGGAGCGGGATTGGGTTCCCAACCTGGCGACGCTGCGGGCCAGCAGACGCAAATACAGCAGCCCGCAACTGGCGCCGAAAGCAAGACTGACGGCGGCGTGCGTGCCGAATCGAACTGCGGTGAGCACGCTCACAGCAATCGAGACGACAAGGGTAGCCAGCAGCAATCGGCGCTGAAGTCGCTGGTACTCGTCCTGGGGGTCGGGGACCAAGGCCGCCACGCCTGATGGCGCAGCAGAGACCGATTCAGCGGCCAGGGTTGCTTGCAAGCGTTCCCGGTGCAAAAAGCGGTCGGAATTTATCACGCAGCGTTCAGAGTCCTGACGGGACAGCGCGTCTGCGATCTCAAGGCGCGACTGCGATGCGGTGCAGAACCCGCAACGCCAGCAACTGCCGCACCAGTGCGCAGCGCGCCTGAGCATCGGCTTCGAGCGGCAGCTCTGCCAGGGTCAGCTGTGGATGCTGTTCCCGGGCCAGAAGCAGCTCAAACGCCCCGTCAGGGAGCTGCAGCGGCATCAGGTCTGGACCCAGCAACGACGCCGAGGGCCAGCCCCAGAGACAGCGGTTGCGTTCATAGCGAGCACCCAGCAGGTCGGCGTCACTGGACTGGGGAGCGGAGGGAAGCGCTCCTCGGCAGAGAAAAAACTCGAAATGACTGATGTCGGGATCCAGTGCCTCGATCAGCCGCCAGCGGGCAACGTCGCTGAGGCTCATTGCCCGGGTCAGCAGCTCGCCCTGGAGCAGCCGCGCCGGGTCCCAGACCTCAGGGTTGGAAAAACCGGCAAAGGTCAGTCCACTGCTCGCGACAAACGCCAGCAAGCGCTCGATCGAATAACTGCACTCCTGCGGATGCAGATACATGTCGGCAAAGTTGGCATCAGCAGCGGTGTCGAGAGCCCAACGCTGCTCGTGATGGCGCCGGAGGCGATTGTGTTCAGGCAACGCCTTGAACAAGTCGCGCCCAAGCTGAAGCCCTTCAGCCCCCGTTCCAACCTGCAGCAAACCCAGGGCCCGCTGCATGCGTTGGATCTCCCAACGTCCGCCATCGGCGTACAGGAACAGATGCAGCAGGCCCCCCGGTGCCAACCGTTGGGCCAGGGCGGCAAGACCGGCTTCGGGCTGGTCGAGGTGGTGCAACACCCCGACCGAGTTGATGTAGTCAAAGGGGCCTTCGTCGTCCAGGTCCAACAGGCTGCGCTGCTCGATGCGCAGCGAACTGACCTGGGCGGCAGCGCCCGAGCGGCGACTGCGCTCGCGCGCAACGGACACGGCACCGGCGCTGATATCGACCGCCAGCACTGCGCTCTGAGGGTTGAGGTGACAGAGGTAATCGGTGCTGACGCCGGTGCCGCAGCCCGCATCAAGAATTTGCCAGCGGCGGGGCTCAGCCGTGGTCGCGGTCGCAGGCAGGGTGCCAAAGACAAAAGCGCGAGCACTGTCGACGCACCACCGCCAGTTGTAACCAGGCGGGGGGCCGTCCTGAAGCGGATCCCCCGGATAGGGAAAGCGGTCATAAAACGCACTCACCACTGGAGTGGCGGCATCGGACGCAGGCATCGATGCGGCGGGGATCGGAAGCTCGGACACAACGCGCAGCAAGGTTTCCGGGGAGCATTCCACGCCACTGCCCCCCGGGACGCCCGCGCGGCTGCAAACATTTGTTCATGCGCTCCCGAAGGGCCCTGCTGCCAGCCGTAACGTGACTCCGCCCGGTTCGCTCCTGTCAATGACCGTGACCGCCAGCAGCGGCAGCCCCAGGGTCAGCCCCCAGCGCTACGACACCCTGCCGCTCTCCAGCGTCCGTCAGGCCGAGCAACAAGATCGCTTCCCGGATCGGGGCGAACTTGACAACCTGATCACTTTTTTCCAAAGCGGCACCCTGCGCGTCCAGGCGGCCCGCGTTCTTTCTGCCAATGCCACGGCGATCGTGGCCAAGGCGGCCAATCGCATCTTTGCCGGCGGCACTCCGCTGTCGTATCTCGATCTGCCGAGCGCGGGCCCGAGCGGTCTCGAAGCGACCCCTCTGGCTGCCGACCAAGCTGCGTTTGCCCAGTCGGTGCAGACCTTCACAGGCACGGCTGCCAGCTCTGGCAACCTGCTGACCCGCCTGCTTGAAGGTGCCGGAGGCGATGCCGATGTCCGTGTGGTGCTGCCCACCGGCTTCAGCCCGATCAGCGTTGCCCGCTACGGCAATGACCGCATGCGCAAGTCCCTGAGGGACATGGCCTGGTTCCTGCGCTATGTGGGTTACGCCGTGGTCGCCGGCGACCCCAGCATCCTGGCGGTCAACACGCGGGGCCTCAAGGATGTCCTTGAGAAAGCCTGCTCCCTGGCTGCCACCAATGTGGCGCTGCAGGAGATGCGAGCTGCAGCGGCTGGCCTGTTCAAAGATCAGCCCCAGGCCAGGCAACTGGTGATCGATTGCTTCAACGTGCTGCTGCAAGAGCTGGCGGTGCCGATGCCATCGACTCGCCAGCGGTTGGGCAGCCCTGTCAACCAAGGTCTGCAGCTTCCTGCCACCTATGCCTTGGCGGCCGAGGGGCGGCAGCGCTACGTCATGAAGCCGCGCATGAGCGGCGCTCAAAAAGCCGAAGTGATTCGCGCCGCCTATCGGCAAGTGTTCGAACGGGACATCGCCAAGGCGTACAGCCAGATGCCCTGTCCGGTCGAAGCCACCCAGGTTCGTCAGGGTGAGATCTCGATGCGCGAATTCATTCGCGCTCTGGGTCGCAGCAAGGAGTACCGCAATCAGTTTTATGCCCGTTTCTCCAACAGCCGGGCTGTGGAACTTGCCTTCCGCCATTTCCTCGGCCGCGGCATCAGCTCGCGCGAGGAGTTCACCGATTACTTCAACATCGTCTCCGAACAGGGTCTGCCTGGACTGGTTGACTGCCTGGTCAACTCCATGGAGTACGCCCGGGTCTTCGGTGAAGAAACCGTGCCCTACCTTCGCGACCTAGGCGAAGAAGCCCAGGAGAGCGCGGGCTGGGGATCCAACCGCAAACTGTTCCGCTTCAGTGCACCGTTTGAAGGAGCTCCCCAGTACGTCACCCTGTATGCCTCCTACCGCCAGGCGTTCCCTGACCAGCACGCCTATGGCGGCGGCAACGATCCGCTGGCTCTCAATTACGGCGCGATTTTTCCCTCGGGAACAGCGTCGGTGGCGACGCGGCCCGCACCAGCCCGCTATGACAACCGTCGCATCCTGATCGGCAACGGCATGGGACAGCCTGGCCAGATGGCCAGTCCCCAATTCCGTCAGGCCAAACCCCGGAGGGTCGGCCCCAGAGTGGTTCGCCTTCAGCAAATCGCGACCGGCGGTAACTCTGTACCGCTTCGCGGCGGCCAGCCCAGCATTCGCAACACCGAGGCCAGCACCCAGGCCGTGATCCGTGCGGTCTATGCCCAGATTCTGGGCAATGCCGGCTACGCCGGTGAACGCAACACAGTCGAAGAGATCAAGCTCGAAAACGGCGACATCAACCTGCGCGAATTTGTGCGCCAGGTGGCACGCAGTGACGCTTTCCGTCGTCGTTATTGGAGCGGTCTTTACATCACCAAAGCGATCGAGGTGATGCACCGCCGCATCCTGGGCCGCCCCACCTTTGGCCGCTGGGAAATCGACGCTTACTTCGACACAGCTGCACGCAAGGGCTTCTATGGCGTCGTCGACGCCATGGTCAACAGCCCTGAATACAACGAAAGTTTTGGTCAGGACACCGTCCCCTATGAGCGGTTCATCACGCCTGCTGACCTCACCGCTCGCCGCACACCTGCCCTGCGGAGACCCTTCAATGCGGCGGCCTACGCCGATCTGAATGGGCGGCAGCGCCCCGAGGTTGTACCGCCCCAGACCCTGCGCACCGCCACCGGTGACACCGTGCGTCGCAACCTGCAACCGCGCCGCGTCGTCTCTGGGGGTTGGAGCGCAGCGATCGCCGGTGGCGAATCGGCTGCACCCACCCGTGCTGCATTCAACGAAGGTCCTGGCAGCCTGCGGATACCGCCGGCTCCCAGCCGCCGCTGGCGTGCCGATGCCACCCAGACCTGACGCAGCGGTGCGGCGACGGTCCCCCGTCCCAGCACGGCAATCCGTCCAGTGGCTGGTGGCTGGAGTGCGGCCGTTTCCAGCGGCGCGTCCAGCGCTCTGGCTCGCCAACCTGGCCAGGCCATGACCACCGCGATCAAACCGGGCACACCGCAGGGTTTTGGCCGTCGGCGCAGTCTTGGTGCTCCGGTTGAACTGCTGCCAGGCGCCAATGGCAGCGATCTCAAAGCTGTTGTTGACACGTCCTATCGCCAACTGCTCAATCGCATACCGCTTGCGGCCGAGCGACTACGCGATGCCGAATCGCAACTGCGGGATGGCCAGCTCAACGTGGCCGATTTCGTGGCTCAGATCGCAGGCAGCGAACTGTTTGTGCAGCGACTCAACCGCATGGCGCCACTGCGGGCGGCGGCAGCGGCCTATCTGGCCCTGCTGGGTCGGGCTGCGCAACCAGCAGAAACCAGCCGGTTCCTCTCGATTCGGGTGCGTAGTGGCCTGAGGGCCGCGATTGAAGACCTGCTTGGCAGTACGGAGTATGGTCAATCCTTCGGCTAGAACACCGTTCCCTACATCAAGGGCCTGGGCACCGCCGATGGCATCCCTCTCAGCACTGTGAACCGCACCGCAAACCTCTATGCAGGCAATGGCGGTCTGACCCCCAAACCGGGCGACGCAGTCTGAGTCAGCGGACGCCTCCGCCGATCAGGGGGCATTGCTCAGACCCCATTCCAAGCATCCTCTTGAATCCCTGAAGCAGTGCTTCAGGGATTTTTTATCGCGCTGCAATCAACAACAATCTGCATCAATTTGTCATGGGTTGAAATCAATCGCCACTGTCGTTGACGGCACAAAAAACAACCATCACCCAGCCGGTCGACGCCCCTGTGCTATCGCCAAGATCCCCTGCGCGCCAGTGAATCTGAGAAACCAGGGGGCCGTGAAGAACTGTTACCACCCCCCGGGGCTGTGGAGGGTGCTGCCACAGAATGATGCGGCGATCGGGTTCACCGATCTTCCCTTACCCACCGGATACCGGTCTCCGAAAGGCGACCGCTTGTTTCGAGGCAGAACTGCATGAGCATCGTCTCCAACTCGATCATCAACGCGGACGCCGAAGCCCGCTACCTC